>DQOT01000356.1 GCA_015658495.1 Fidelibacterota bacterium
AGACGGCTTTCTCCTTTTCAAGATTCATTTCATAGGTCACATCAGCCCCATCCTTGGTGCGTAAAAACCGGAATTCATCATGTGGAAGTTCTACATTTTCTTCGATCTTCAAATGAACAAAATTCTGCCACATAAGCCCACGAAGTATATGCTTTTTCTCTCCACCCAGGTAATTAGCATTGTCAGGGTGAAGTTGAAGCCGAAGCCGTAACGAACGATGTTTACTCTTAAATCGACGAAGCCAATGATCGATCCGTGTGATCAATGTTTCCCGGGAGATGATCCGTCCGGAACCATGACAGGTGGGGCATTGTTCACTCATGGAATCCAATAGACTCAACCGGATCCGCTGGCGGGTCATTTCCAGAAGTCCAAATTCAGTGATGGGTGCCACGGCAACTTTTGCACGATCCTTCCGGAGTTCTTTCCGCAATTCGTGATATACCTTTTTCCGGTTTTCGTCATTCCGCATATCAATAAAGTCGATGACGATCAAACCGGACAAGTCACGGAGGCGGAGTTGCCGAGCAACTTCTCGTGCCGCTTCCATATTAATTTTTAAAGAATTTTCTTCGTGAAGTTTTTTCCCGATAAACCGACCGCTATTCACATCCACCACAACCATGGCTTCAGTTTTTTCTATAATCAGATAGGCACCGCTTTTCAGCCAGACTTTTGGCCGCATGAGTTTTTCAATTTCGGACTCAATGCCAAAACTTTCGAAAAGTGGAGATTTTAGTTTGTAAAGTTCGAGCCGTTCTAAAAGACTGGGAGAGATATCTTCAAGATATCGTTGTGTTTTTCTGTAAAGACGTTTGGAATCAATGATGATCTTTTCCACATCCGGAGTTAACAGATCCCGAACCACACTGGATGCTGTTTCTAAATCTTCGTAAACAAGAACGGGTGCATCTTCCCGTTCGGCCTTATTTTCAATCCGGTGCCAATTGTCCATCAACTGGTTAAAATCATTTTCGATGTGTTCTTCACTTTTACCTTCCGCCACAGTTCGGATAATGACACCAATATCATTTTCACGGAGACGCTGGGCAATTTTTTTCAGCCGTCGCCGTTCATATTTATCCCAGATTTTTTTGGAGATCCCAATATAATTTGCATTTGGGACTAGAACAAGAAGCCGGCCAGGCAATGCAACTTCCGTGGTAACACGAGGACCTTTTCCAGCAAATGGCTCCTTGATGACCTGTACATAAATTTCCTGATCTTTTTTTAGGTCAACTTCAATATTATCATGTCTATGATTATTATTTCTTTTCCGCTTATTTCCACTATCTTCAATGATATATTCATTATTCCCAATCTCAGAAAAGGGAAGGAATGCATTCAAGTCATTGCCTATATCCACAAATGCGGCCTGCATTCCGGGAAGAACATTTTCAACTTTACCTTTGTATACATTTCCCACCATCCGGTGTTTATCCTGTTTTTCAACATAAACTTCAACTAGTTGGTTATCTTCCTGGATCGCAATGCGGGTTTCACCCATGCTCTCATTTATAAAGATTTCCTTCTTCATATTGTACCTATATGTTACACGATTCCCGCCTGTGTATAGCAACAATGAACCCAGGTAATACCTTGGGTTTACCGACGAGGTCGTCTGTTTTTTTATTTTGGGAACTTAAGAAGGAAGGAAAATTTTGGCCCTGAAAAGGGTGATAAAAATTGTGTCAATTGCGTCAGAAAAAAATGATTAAAATTTGGAATCCTTCGTGTCCCGACTGCTTCGAAAATACAGGATTTCTCCTATTCTATCCAAGAACATAAACCGCTACTTTGTATTAAATTAAACACCTCATGAAACACTTATTATTACTTTGTTTCGTCTCATGGATATTGAGTTTACCAGAGTCAAAACAAATCGGAATTTGTATAAATGCCACCGGTGAAGTGTATCGATCCGGCAAAATTCGTTCAGGGAAAATTAGAAAAGGCGAATCAATCTATAATGGGGATAAGATATCAACGGGAAAAAATGCCTTCTTTTCCTTGTTAAATATTCAGGATAAAAGTGTAATAAGGGTGTACGAGAATTCGATAGTAAAAATATTTGAGTATGTTGAAAAGGATTCTATCAAAACAGAAATTAATATTTTTGGCGGACGAGTGAGTGCTGAATTAAAAAAAACAAGAAATAAGGAATTTGTTGTTAATACACCTTCATCCATTGCCGTCGTGAAAGGAACATCCTTTCTGGCAGGACACCGA
>DQOT01000322.1 GCA_015658495.1 Fidelibacterota bacterium
CGACGGTAAAAAGAGATTTTTCTTCAAAATTATGTTTAATTAAAATATCAGGATAATAGGATTGTTTAGACGTCTCATCTTCAATTTTATGGATCAAATAGCAATACCCAATTTTGGTGGATTTTGGATTCCCTCCTGCAATTCCAATATTAATAAATTGAATTAAATCAGGGTTATTTTGATTCAGAAATGTTTCAATCCTGTTTTTTATATTTTTCTTCCCAACACCAATGCCAACAAGATAAAGGTCATTATTCTTAAATACAGGAAATTGAAATGAAGTATCGCGATTAAGATTGAATTGATCGATCAGGGGCTGGGATTCTGCTTTTAAGGCAGTGAGGATACATTGCATGCTAAAAAATCAAAAGAAGGAGAATCGAATAATCTTCTTTTTCGGTTTATATTTTTTCTTCCATGGTTTTTTGCCTTTCCATGTGAAAAACAAAAACCGCGTTCTCTGCCCCTCCGGACCATACATAAATTGGCTTTCTTTGCCTCGTTTTTCCATATCCAAGTTTATGGATTCAAGCACAAGTTTTTGGATTGAATAGTCAATACGATCAAAATCCTGGTAAACGATATCCCGTCCAAATCTGGCACCGATCAGGTTCAATGTTTTACCCAACAAATAAATGGCAAAACCCCCTCCGACACCAATGACCATGTACTCGTCGGTCATTTGACCTGCAGCGGATGCACCTGCGGCTGAGGCCATGACCAGTGAACCAACAAAGGTACAGGGCTTCCCCAGGGAATAATATGATTTTTCAGCATATCGGACTTCCACAAGACTTTTTATTGGCACGGTCATGAGCACAATCTTGTCCTGCCAAAATATTAATTTTTTCTTTTTAATGGTGAAGTTATTCGATGATGTGAATATATCATTCGTTTTGGTAAACAGCATGATTCGCTGTGGAAATCCAACGGAAAGAATGAGCACCAGCGCAATGATATGTATCGATTTAAAATTCATTAGAATTGACAGTAGAATTTAAATAAGAGAGCGCAATGCGCTCATCAAAAGATCAACGTCCTTTTGAGTATTATACACTTGGATTGAAATTCTGATATAACGCTGGTTATTCCATTCAAAAAGGGGAATTTCAATTTGATAATCATTCCAGAGTTTTTCCTTTAAGTCGGGCGGCGTTTGGTCCGGAAGTGGCTGCGCCGCCATTTGGCCCAACCAAGTCCCACCTGTAGAGATCGGTTCTGTGTTTAAAACAGCTTGAAATTCTGAATGAGCATCCTGGATGATCTTTCGGCAAGTTCCCTGATTAGACCTGATCTCTTTTTGATAAAAGTCAATGGCAGTAGGCATGGTTAAAAAGGCAGACATGTCTCGTGTTACCTGCCAATTAAAATCTTGAAGGAATTCAGATGGTGTCGGATCATCGCCATTCTTTCCCCAACTTACCACCAGGGGTTTGATCCAACCCTGATGCTCCTTTTTCACAAAAAGAAAAGAAGACCCTTTGGGGCCACATAACCATTTATGGCAGGCGCCTGTAAAAAAATCACACCCTAATTCGTGAATATTTAAGGGCATATGTGCCGGGATATGGGCACCATCAATAATGGTCAAGATATGGCGTTTTTTTGCCATTTTTATAATTTTTTCTATGGGAAAGATTAATGCGGTTGAACTAGTGATCTGGGAGAGAAAAATGACTTTTGTTTGGAGGGTTACACCTTTCCAAAAATCTGCAATGAATTTTTCTTCCGTTGTGAGAGGGATCGGAATTTCCTGCTGAATGATTTTCACATTCATCTTTTTTCCATACATTGTCCAGGCACGAACTAAAGCACCATATTCATGGTTGGACATGAGTACTTCATCCCCTGACTTCAGATCCAAATTATAAAGAACATTGGTTACGGCTGTGGTGGAATTGGGGAAAAATATGAGTTCATCTTCGTCACACCCCACGAAATCACACAAGGCAATCCTGGAATCATTTAACGCTGAATACACATGATCGGTCATGAATTGAACCGGTTGATTCTCCAATATTCGCTGCCATTCCTGATAATTTTCAAAAACCGGTTTTGAGCAGGCACCAAATGAACCGTGATTCAAAAATGTCATGTTCGGATCCAATAGGAACCAGTCTTTCATTCCATTCATGAAGGGTATTATCCGATGAGATTCAATTCTTCCGGGGATGCATAATTGGCATCCCAATGGGCCAATTTATTTTTCATGATCTTTCGGTATTGCCACGGCAGGAGTAAAATAAAATAAACCATGGACAGGTATCCGTAAGGCAGCATGGGTGCATTCACATTGGGATTCAATTCCCAGAATGGGAGCGTTCCCTTCTCGTGATGGGCTGAATGGCGGGTGAGATTGAACAACAAATAACTGCTCACTTTATGATTGGAATTCCAGGAATGTTTGGGTTCGATGGGTGTGCCGGAAAGACGTACCAATCCATAATGCTCCAAATAATTTACCGTCTCCAATAGGATCTTTGCCCAAATGACCGAAGCAAAATAAACAATTAGACTGATGGAGCCACCGAGGGATATGAGTGCAGTCAGGATGGCGGAACGGAAATAAACCTGAATCATTTGATTTTGAAATGAAACAGCGGTTAATCCTTTTTGAGCCAGTCTTTCCGATTCCCATTTCCAGGCATTTTTCAGGGTTCCAATTGTGGACCGAAAAATAAATGAGTAAACACCTTCGCCGCGTCTGGCTGATTCCGGGTCGTTGTAGGTCGCCACATATTTATGATGCCCGTGAACATGCTCGATTCCAAAAGCGGGATCCCATGTCAGAGCCAAAAGCCAGTTGCTAACCTTGAATCCTACTGAATTCTTTTTTCGGTGGACTAATTCGTGCCCTACGACGGTCCCGAACCCACCCATGAAAAGCCCTGAAGAAAGAACAATGCCAAAATAATCCAGATTGGAATAGGATCGCTGCCAACCGGAAAAAAATGAATCTGCGGATAATATTTTGAAAATGATTGCTTGGGTATCACTCATCCCCAAAAGAGTGATATTGAAAAGTTTTATTAAAAGTAAGGGCAAAATAAGATAAAGAATTGGATTCAATTTATTTTCAGCGTTTTGGTATTGGACACGATCATTTCCAAAAAGTGTGTCGCCAATGATCACAAATGCAGAAAACCCTAAAAAGAAAATCCACACGGCAGATGGGCCAAGCCAATCACAGACCAAAAGGCCAAGGAGAATAATTGGGGTTAGACAATATTTCAGCATATCAAAACGGAAGCGGCTTCATTTTTCGGAATCCTGCATAAAATATGAGAACATGAATTATCCCCACCATTTCAAATCCCAGGATATACCAAGGCCAAGCACCCAAAATCAAAGGATTTGCTGCAATTGGCCGCTGGCTAAGATACATATAATTGGCATCCAAAATTTGATTCATCATTGCAATAAATATCAGGATAAATTGTCCTAAAATGACCACAGTCAGCCAGGATTTTTCCCGGATTCGGTAGCCTTCAACAATGGCGAGATAAAAAGCAATCAGAATAATTCCGCCGTGACTCAGGTAATATTCCATGATCTGGTAAGTATCTCCGCCATTGACCAGTTCCGGTGTGAGAAAACTGTGGAGTGCTCCTGGGATGCCCAACATAATCAGAAATTCAAAACCGTCCTGGCTTGCACGTAACATCATAATTCCGGATAGAATTGAAGCGATTCCACACAAATGAAGGGGTAATGAATTCGAGGTATCCCACATTCCAATTTCTGACAGATACCATTGGCGCCAAACCTCACGGGATAACTGCAGTACACCCATGAAGATCATAAGCATTCGCCGCCTGCCCGGTGGAATCCGAATAGCGAGTTGGATGATTCCAACTGAAATTATACTCGCCCAAAAAATGCCTTTCCACCACAGGGCAGACAAGGGTTCAATAATAAAATGATGTTCCATTTAATATTTCTTGGGAAGGAAGTGTAGACCCAAATGAGCGAATGATTCAACCTTCTTGTATCAGAAGGATTTATTTTCTCTTTTTTTATTTTTGTCTTACTGATTAGCAGATATTTTTAAAAGGCTGAAGCCTGAAACCCGTAAAATGGGCATTTCTTGCAATTCTTATGTCAGCTCTTCCGCTTCGCTCCATTGCTAACTCAAGTCTTGCTAAAATCCTGCCCGTAACTGTGACATTACGAATTTTGTTTTTGTGTCTATGCGGTTTTGGTTGAATTTGGGTACGGGGCTTCTTCTGGATTTCTATAAAGTCTTTTCATGATCTGGTTCTCCTAGTAGATCAAAATGTACCAGACCACATAGATCCAGGATAAAAGTCCA
>DQOT01000226.1 GCA_015658495.1 Fidelibacterota bacterium
GCGGAATGAATCACATAGACTGGGTGGACCTGTCCTATCATTTTTCGAATCAAAATATAAAAGCCGTATTTTCTTATAAATCCTTTTCAACCGATGGAATAGAAGGACGGAAGTCAATAGCCAATGCCAATGGATTTAATCCTGAATCGCTCATTATTCCAAAATAAACCCATTCCACGAATGTTTTATTTCAATCAGAAGCAGGGCGGATTTTAGATACAGATGGCGTTTTTTCTTCGGATCCAAATTTAGTTTGTTCCGTCCAGGTAGCGGATTGTATGCCTGTTTACTTTGTTCATGAGACTAAATCAGTTTTTGGATTGGTTCATGCGGGCTGGCGTGGATTGGTTAATGGAATTTTATTTCAATCAGCAAAGCTGATAAAAGAAAATGGATTTTTGAATTCCGAATTTGAAATTCTCTTTGGTCCGTCTATCCAAAAATGCTGTTTTGAAGTAAGTAATGATGTGATTGATCAATTCGATCCAACCTTTGTTGAGAATAAGGAAAATGGAAAGTATCGAATTGATCTTCAGGTAATGGCGTTAAACCAATTAGTCGAATCGGGTTTCCAGGATAAGAAAATAACGGTTTTACCCGATTGCACTTTTTGTGATGATGAAAAATATCATTCCTACCGTCGAAACGGAAAAAAAGCCGGACGAATGATTGGATTGTTGGGATACCTCCAATGACCTGTAAACCATTCACCAATTAATCACTCACAAGTTACCAATTTCCAGTTACCAATACCCGTTTCCAATTCTCTCGTCTAAATTCCCACCACTTTTTTCCACCTTATGACACTTATTGAAGCAACCATCTTGGGTATTGTCCAGGGATTCACCGAATTTTTACCGATCAGCAGTTCAGGGCATTTGGTCCTGGGGCAGGCGATCCTTGGTATTGAGCAACCGGGAAACGAATTTGAAATTCTCGTCCATCTCGGAACACTTGCCAGTGTGCTTGTGGTCTTTTTTGATGATATAAAATCTTTATTAATCTCGATGACATCAAAAAAGACACAAACATTTATTCTTTTCATTCTCATCGGAACTTTGCCTGCTGTCGGTGTTGGGCTGGGGTTCAAAGATCTGCTTGAATCCTCATTTGAGAATGTAACTGCTGTGGGTGGCGCACTCCTTTTTACCGGAATGGTTCTCTATGGATCATCCTTTGCAAATCGTCAGGATAAAGAACATTCTTTTCTCACATCCATCTTGATTGGCTGTGTACAAGCCGTGGCCATTATTCCCGGTGTATCTCGGAGTGGTATGACCATTAGCGCCGCACTATTTTTAGGATTATCGCCGAAAGAAGCGGTGCGGTTTTCATTTTTACTGGCAATTCCTGCTATCGCTGGTGCAGGACTTTTAACTGCATTGGATGTGAGCGGTGGATTTCAACTCCCGATTTCAATCGCTTTAGTAGGGATAATTAGTTCGTTTTCGGTGGGTGTGGTTGCGCTAAAGTGGCTCATCGGTTGGCTGGAACAGGGTAAATTTCATTATTTCGGGATATATTGTCTCGCGGTAGGACTCATAACATTGTTTATCTAACTTGAAAAACTCAAATGGAAGACATCCATTGCTATTTTTGAAGTAATAATGAATATAGAAATCACACAGCAAAATAAATATGTAAAATGTAAATATGTAATGAAAGGCAGTTACGTTTTAAATATTTACGTTTTATCTTTGTTAGATTTCTCGAATTTGAATTTTAAAAAAACTTTAATTAGATGATGATGTTTTTATGAGGCCATTATGGATATGATTGGCATTATTTTTATTCTTTACTTGGTATTTTTGCTCGGTGTCGGTGTTTGGACATTCAAATTCAACAAAACGCAGGAAGATTATTTACTCGCAGGACGAAAATTGGGACCGTGGGTCACTGCTTTCTCTGAA
>DQOT01000024.1 GCA_015658495.1 Fidelibacterota bacterium
ATAATAATAAACGTGTTTCCAAAGTGGCAGATGCTTCATTAAACGGTGCCCGAGGGAATTCCGGCTCTATCCTGGCCCAATTCTTTGTGAGATTTGTGGATTTCCTGGAAGGGATCAACCATTTCATCGAAAAGGGCGAAATGGATGATGTGGACACGTCCACCATTGCTGAACCGGTGGACAATTTTGAAATGGAAATTTTCGATGAATTCCGGTATTGTACCGAATGCCTCGTGGCTGGGAATGATATTGACCGCATCAAACTAAAAGAACAGTTGATGAATCTTGGCGCCAATATTGTCTTGGCCGGATCGAAGAAAAAAGCCAAGATCCATATTCCTGCCTCTGTGAGCGGCACCATGCAATCGACAACGCTTGCAGCAGGAGATACGGAAGATTTACCCATTGACCTTATTGATTCCCAAAATGGATTTGTGGGTATTGGCTTAATCGCTCTGCAAGCAGCGGAAACTGTTAAAACAGAATTGTCGAAAGAAGAGATTCTAAAAACAAGGCAGAAAAACTGATGAAATTTGTTTCATTAAAATTACCGGGTGGACCGTTTCGAGTCGGGCTTGCCCACGGGGATGCACCGGAGATCGCCGAAAAAGCAAAAACCCATTTTAAATCTTTGGGCACAGAAAAAGTAATCTCTACCGAGATCGACCCTGCGCTTGGAGTCCATGCAGGTCCGAGAGCGCTGGTCATTGCCATCCAATCATTAAAGGATGGCCTCCATGGGTAATCCCAACCTTATTTTAATCCTGATCCTTTTTACCAGTTATATTATTGGATCTTTCCCTACCAGTATTATTATGGGACGAATTACAAGAGGCATTGACATTCGCGATCACGGCAGCGGCAATGCAGGGAGCACAAACATTTTTCGTGTTTTGGGATGGAAACCGGCTTTAGTGGTCATCACATTTGATGTATTCAAAGGATGGCTTCCTGCCTCCTATTTAGCCAAAATATTCTTTGAAGCAACCCCACTTCCTGATCTGGGTCTTTTTCAAATCCTTTGTGGATTCTGTGCTGTTTTGGGTCATACGTACACGATTTTCGCCGGGTTCAAAGGTGGAAAAGGTGTGGGCACATTGGCTGGGATGCTCATCGCCATGTTTCCCGTTGCGGTACCCTTGTGTATCTTGATGTTTGCGACCACTTTAATGCTGACCGGTTATGTGTCTGTGGGATCCATAATTGCCAGTGCTTCCTTGCCTGTATTTTTATTGATTCTACCCGTTTTTGGGATTGAGCCGGCAGAACTGTCACTTTTGGTTTTTAGCCTGTTGATGCCGTTTTTTGTGATCTATACCCATCGCTCAAACATTGCCCGGTTAAGAAACGGCGAAGAAAACCAATTCGAAAAAGCGATGATCTTTAAAAAGAAATCCTAAAATTTCTGCTGAATACCCCAATGAATTACCGGGGCATTCCATTCACCATCCCGGTAGCCCCACCCCAAATCAATTCTAATAGCATCAATCATTGGAATGGGAACCCTGATCCCGAACCCGCATCCAACCATGGGTTTCATATTCTGTAGATCAATCCAATCTTCCGCAATCATCCCAATATCGGAAAAAGCCACCAGGCTCAATCCAAATTCAGTCCCGTATTTTGTAGCATATTTAGGAATAATGTCTTTTCTTAATTCGATGGTGGCATAAGCAGATTCATGGCCAAAACGGAAAGATTCGTCCCTTGAATTATATAATTTCTGATTGGGTAAGGCCCAGCCACGCACCGTATATGAATCTCCAAAATAATTAAGCCAGACTTCTTCTTCTTTTTCTCCCCATTTTCTATTAATCGAACCATTCAAGGCTAAAACTAGTTTTTTCTCTGATTTGTTCAGTTTAAAAAACAGGGAATAGGACTGACCCCAAATTATAAAAGAAAAATCGGAGGGCTCAATCCCATTCATGTAATAAAAAAAATGGGCTACCAGTATCCCTTTCCCGGGA
>DQOT01000306.1 GCA_015658495.1 Fidelibacterota bacterium
CTTACGATGGGATTATCTGTCCCTGCTTTCGGGTAGCGCTGGGTGATCAGCCGTGGTTCTGCAGGCTTGAAATCTACATAGTGCATTTTGGTAACCGGCAATTCATCTGTCTGTAAAAAAACAAGTGCATTAGAATCATCTGACCACCAATAGCCAATATCCTGCCGGCCAAAAATCTCTTCCCAGTACACCCATGAGAGAGTGCCATTCAGGGTAGTTTCCGATCCATCGCGGGTAAGCCGTTTTTCCCGGTTTCTTTCCAGGTCACTAACATAAAGGTCGTTTTCCCTGACAAAGGCCACCTTTAATCCATCTGGTGAAAAGCGAGGAGATTTTTCTTCGGCATCCGTATCGGTAATGCGTTGGAAGCCTGAAGTTTCAAGGTTTAGGATAAAAATATCATTATCATAAATGTATAACCCCTGTCTCCCCTTCTGATCAAAGGAGATCGGCCATTCCAGAAAGTTTAATGAGTCCTTTATCCCTAGGTTTTCCTGAAGACTGGCAATCGCTTTTTCTCGATCCACCACAGGAAAAAGTTCACCTGACTTCCGGGGATCCAGTTTCTGGAATGTTCTTTCTTCTTTCGGTTGGCGAACATCAAACAGGATGGCTGTATTATTTCCCAGCCATTGATATCGATGGACCGCAGCGATTGCTTTTGCCTCATCACTGTTTATCCACTCAGCAGTAAGTATTTTGTTATGCTGATCACTGTAGGTACCTGTTACCAGAAACAAAATAGATAGACGTAAGATGATTCGATTCATGATTAACCTAATTAGGATTATTGGTTATAGTTTGGCTTGTTTCCTGTCATTTGCCAGCGCACCAACTCTACAGGAATATTACCGGAATCGTTAAACGCTTGGAAAAAGTCTTTCATCACAAAGGGTTTTCCCTGTTTTTCCAGTTGCTCGGCCCAATCGGTGACAAGCCTCTCTATCAAATATTTACCTGTGATATAACAGGTGCCATACCCGGGCTGACGCAGGTAAAGGTGCTGCTCAAACTGCAATAGATGCGGTTCCCGTTTCATCCAGCCACGTGGTGTCCATTTTACATGCACCTGACCTGCTTCTACCATGGTCATTTCGTTGGCATGAGCGTACAAGGATCCTAACCCACGGGCCGCACGCTGGGCGATCATGATCCAAACAATCTCTCTGGAGCGGGGACTATCCTCATACAGCCCTGCGTGCATGAACATTTCTTCCACACCTGTAGCGATCCCCTCATTTTTTGAATCAAAAATATTGTAGAGAAGGGGGCCGCGTCGTATGGGACTTTCGTGTGGATCATCCCGTACCTGGGCCAGATCGAACCAGTGGATAAAATGGGAATAAAGCGGTACAGGATCGTAATGCATACCGATGGAAAAGAAATTGCGCTGGTTTTTAGGGACGAATTTTCCCATATGTTCCCTCAGTGCCGGCTCCATATTGGATTTGATGGGCATAATCTCTTTTTCTTTTAAAAAATTCATGAAGCGTTGTACGCCCCGCTCTGTGAGCCGGGCGAACTCCTCTGGCGTATTGGCAGCCGTCATGGACGGAAGATGCTTGTTATGCTGCTCTTCCAGTTTTAAGGAAGACCAA
>DQOT01000040.1 GCA_015658495.1 Fidelibacterota bacterium
CCAACACCGTCCCAGTTGGACCAGTAGACCCAGCCGTTTTCCATATCATTTTGCGGTACACCGTTGATCATTACGGCAACATTGCGCTGGTTAAATCCGCGAACATTGATACGCGCATCCCCGGCACCGCCACCCTGTTGTGTTGCATAGACACTGGGGGTTGTATTCAAACTCATGGGAATATCCTGTGAACCCAGACGGAATTCCATTTCTGCTTTTGTCACGGTTGTATAAGCAACAGGTGTTTTTTCATCTGCCCTTGAGGCAAGCACTTCGAGTCCTGTCATTTCAATGGCTCCACGTTTAAGCGCAAAACTAAGCCCTGATCCTGCAGCTAAAGTTTGACTCCCGTAACCAATCATGGATGCAGTTATCCGTGAGCCTTCGGGTACGTTGCTGATAGTGAAACTGCCGCTCAGGCTTGTTGCGGCACCCAGGGATGTCCCTTCCACTACAACATTGGCTCCGGTTAATGCTTCTCCGGTATCGGCATCTTTAACAGTGCCGGATACAGTCATGGATTGCGCCCATAGCATTAAAGGTAATGTAAAAAAGATCACAGTTAACATTTTTTTCATTTCATTGGTCTCCTTTTGGTTTTTAATAGGGAATATGGTTTACCACCTTGCGGTGGGGTTTAATCAATTGTGTTAATTGGTATGTAAATTCGATCAAATTCTCTAAATAGGCTATTTAAAAATTCGGCTTATTTATTCTCCGAGTCAAGTAGAATAATACGAAAAAGTACCTTTGGTTCAAATGAAAAAATTGATTTAATCTGGTTCAAGAGAATGAATATCAGTCACTCGTTAAAATGATACTGCCCGGATTATTTATACGAACCCAATATCCTGTGCCCGGTTCAAGGATCTCTGCATTTGAGTAGCCATCAGGAGCAAATTCATAAATAGTACCAGAAATGATAATTCCATCCGGGTCTTGTATGTCTGAGATATTTAAAGGAGTACTTATTCCTGATATGAGATTCCAACCCTCATTGAGCGTGATAGTGAGTTCGTTTATTGGTTCTCCTGAATAAGTACAGGTTCCGGCTTCATCAAAACGTAGCCAGTAGCCGGAACCGGTTGACATATTGTCAATTAATTCGTCCATGTAGCTCCCATTTTCAAATGAATACAAAGACCCCTCAACATATCCTTGGCAGGGAAAAGAATTTGATTCGAATGGAACTCCAATGAGGTTCCAGCTCTGGAAATAGTCAACTGTCATTTCATCTGAGACGATGGTCTGTTGATCCATCCAATCCAGGCGGTCCGTGATCCAGTTTTTCAAATAGTCTAATTCACTTTCGTAGGATCCGCCCACATAGGCATTGGGCCAGACATATTCATTTAATATAGGCCAGCGCTGAAAATTTCGATCCTGTGCTTCACCAATGACTGTTACTGCAGAATCTATGGTACTCATGATATGATCAAAAGAAAACACCGTTTGCCGAAGTTCCTGCCAGCGTTGGTTAAATGCTATTGTAAATGTTCCATCATCCCAGATCCGGTACCACCAGAATGGAATCTTGAAACCATCCCCTCCTAACTCAACGTCCATCTGCCATCCCTCAGGGTCCCACCCTCCATAATAATCGGCGTTGCCAAAGGCCAGGTTATAGTCCCAGATGGGACCCATGGTGAGCCGGCCGTCCTCGTTGTCCTTGTCTTTGTACATGTAAGCACTAAGGCGATAGGCATCCACATTTTTGGAAATTTCACTCATCAGTGATACATCAATAAATGATCCTAGGTTTACCTGATCATAGTAAC
>DQOT01000372.1 GCA_015658495.1 Fidelibacterota bacterium
TAACTGTTTCATAATGAGTTTTTTCTGGATGTGAATACTTTCATTTCTATGATTGTAACGCCAGACATATTCAGCCAGATAAAGGGGCAACCGCTCCTTTCGGATACCACCTTTTGCGGCCAGTCTTTTTTTAAGGTAACCCCAAAAACCTTCCAGCCCATTGATATGATTTCCTTTGCCGTCACTGTACTCGCCTTTATGGTGTTTGACAAGGCGGTGCACCCTTTAGCGGCAACACCTGTACTGCTTGCCCACCTTATATTTGGGGGGAGCATAGCCGAAGTGTGGCGAATAATGTAAGTTTGGATCAGGATTCATCCCTTGCAAGGGCGATCAATCCATCCTCGGGTGTCAGGGTAAATTTCTCATTTTTGTCCGGAATCAACGTAATGCCAAACATTTTATCTTTCTCTTTTTGTTCTGAATGGAGTTGCGCCCCCAGGATAACTTCGCCGCGTAGTTGAGCAGCCCTAACGCATTCGCCATAGGAAACCGTAATGGATTCTTTTCCATCAAAGGGAAAATAGTAGGTAGCAGGTTTAATGTAAAGTTCGCTGCCTTCCGCCTGGAAAAGGTCATCATAAACATCCAATGCCAGCGGTTCTTCCGAAACCTGCGCCATTATTTGAGATACGAATTGGTTTGACACCATGAAATCTTTCACGCCGCTGTTCAAGATGATATCAATATTTTCACTATCCATAACTTCGGTGATGAGTTTTGGCCATTGACTCGAACCGGAATTCCGCAGGATCTGGCGAATTCGGATCAGCAGGGAAATCACAAAAGCATCCATTTCTTCGATGGTGGCGCCACCGGGAGACAGAATTAGTAAACTATCAAAACTCTGCGGATCAATGTCATGCAATTTATTAAGGTCATTGAAATCCATTTGATTGATGGAAATGTTCAATCCGGGATTTACCTCTGATAAATTCGCCTTGATTGCATCCATTTCTCCATTTATCTCGGATACATAGGTGCATAATTCCGATCCTGCAGGAAGGTAACTACACAATTTTTCCATGATGATGTCTGTCTTAGGCGTCCAATTCAAAAGGGCAATCCGTTGATTCCGGAGGCTTGTAGCAATTTGCGGGATTTCAGAAGTCCGGGCATCATAAACAGGCTCCTTGAAATAAAAGATGGTGGAGTCGTCCTCTGCAAAAACAATGAGTTCATCTTCATCAGTCACTGGTGTATCTATGGGAGGGTTCAAAATGATTTTACCCTCCGCATTATGAATTCCCATGGGGGTACTGCTTTTGAATCGGTAGGTACTTTCACCAAAAGTGAGTGGTCCGCCCCAGCCCTCATCCGGTTGATAAAAATAAAATTCATTGCCATCGAATCCCACCATATCGCTGTAAACCACAGAGAGCCCATTTCGGCTCAAGGCCAATTGAGCAATCATACGGGATAAAACGCTGACCTCATTCAGCGCTTTTACGGTTCCATTGGAAATATTTTCTGCAAGATCGCGATCCCGATCTGAATGAATCTCACACACGATTGGCGGGTGTTCTTCACCCTCACACAGGGCAATAATGGACATGATAGATTTCAATACCAAGGCATCTGCCAATTTTCGCTCTTCTTCCGGTCGCCAACTCGCAACACTATTCATAATGATAATAGATTTAGCCTCTTCTGCTCTAACCTTTTTCAGGTTTTTGATATTGGTTACTACACCTGATCGTGTAATGACCCGGGTGGTAATAAAATCCGAAATATTATCCCGGATCACATTATCCATATCTTCTTTATCATCTTCTGCTATGATCACAATGGCCGCATCCGGTTCTGATTCATTTGCTTCAATGAGTTCCCGTATGATTTCAATGATCCGATCCCCGAATCCCAAAATAAGGGTATGGTCATTTTCCAGGACAAGGCTTCGTCCCCGGCGCAATTCCGCTAATTTGGCGTCAAACACGCTGGTGATAAATGCAACCATACTAGAAAAGAGGACCAATCCAACCATCACACCGACAATTGATGTCATTTTTGCTGCCCAGTTGCTGTCTCCATCTGATTCAGCAGCGGATCCTTCCAAGACAGCCACATAAACTCTCCAGGGAATATCCATCCAACTACTAAGAGTCTCGTCTGGAATAAGAAAATTGGCAATGACCCTTACGAAGACCATGACAAGAAACCCGCTCATGAAAAGGGCTAATAATGCCAGAAAAATTGAAGAACTGCCCTTGGACATAAAATTATCGATGCGATACCGAATTCGCATGCCAAGAGGATAGGTAGATTGTTTACTCATTGGAAATGTGTGGATTATGCATTGGTTCAGGAGTGGAATCTTAAAAAATTTTCACCCAAGAAAGGGAATTAATTTCTTTCTACCATCTGAATCAACTTGGTAGATTATGCGACGGATTTTTACGAAATATTGAAAACAATAAAATCATTTCTACAAACCCAAAAGATTTCTACCCTTCCGCAGGAATTCTAACCCTCCAATTTTAACTAAACACACATGGGAAAAACATTCAAAACAATTGATGAAGCCGTCATTCGGTTTGCCGGCGATTCCGGCGACGGGATGCAGTTAACCGGGGGCCGTTTCACCGAAACAACCGCCATTGTCGGTAACGATTTAAGCACGCTCCCAGACTTCCCGGCAGAGATTCGAGCACCGGCCGGATCCTTGGCGGGTGTCAGTGCTTTCCAGATCAAATTCTCTTCCAAGGATATTCATACACCGGGCGATAAACCGGATGTATTGGTGGCTATGAACCCTGCTGCCCTAAAAGTTCATCAAAAAGAATTGATTCCCGGTGGAACTATGATCGTTAATACCGATGCATTTACCAAGAAAAACCTGAAATTTGCCGGGTACGAAACCAATCCCATTGAGGATGGCTCACTGGATGATTATTTCACCCTGATCCCTATCGAAATGAATAAAATGGTAACCAGAGCCTGTGAAGGGTTGGATATGCCCCCGAAACTGGTTGGCAGAACCAAGAACTTTTTCGCCCTGGGTGTCCTTTTTTACATGTATGACCGTCCTTTAGATACCACAGAAGGCTGGCTCAAGAAAAAATTTAAAGGAAAGGACGCCATTATTGAAGCAAATACCCGAGCATTGAACGCCGGCTATAATTATGGGGATACGACTGAATTATTCATGACGCGTTTCAAAGTAGAAAAAGCAAATCTTCCTTCAGGAACATACCGGAATATGAATGGAAACTTGGCCACATCACTGGGACTTTTGGCAGCTTCGGAAAAATCCGGATTGAATTTATTTTATGGTGGATATCCCATCACACCCGCCAGTGATATTCTGCACACACTTGCCACCTGGAAACATTTCGGTGTTCAGACCTTCCAGGCAGAAGATGAGATCGCAGGTATATCATCTGTTATTGGTGCAGCCTTCACAGGGAACCTTGCAGTAACGGCCACATCAGGTCCGGGAATTGCATTGAAAGGGGAAGCGATGGGTTTGGGTATTATTACTGAATTGCCCATGGTTATTATTAATGTTCAACGGGGCGGACCCAGCACAGGACTTCCAACCAAAACGGAACAATCCGATTTGAACCAGGCACTCTATGGCAGGAATGGCGAGGCACCTATGCCCGTGATTGCTGCCGCAACACCGGGTGATTGTTTCTACGCTGCTTACGATGCCTGTCGGATCGCATTAAAGTATATGACACCCGTCATGCTGCTTTCAGATGGCTATCTGGCAAATGGCTCTGAACCCTGGATGATTCCTAATGTGGATGATTTAGAGGAAATTGATGTAACATTCGTTCACGAGAAGAACAGTGATGATGAATTTCTCCCCTACCTGCGGAATGAAGAAACGCTCTCACGACCCTGGGCGATTCCCGGAACTCCGGGGCTCGAGCATCGCTTAGGCGGGATCGAAAAAGAAGAAAACACAGGCCACGTTTCCTACGATCCTGAAAATCACCACAGGATGGTAGAACTGAGGCAGGAAAAAGTGAACCGTATCCAGCAAGATATTGCACCCATCAAAATTTTTGGTGAAGATCATGGCGATATGCTTATTTTGAGTTGGGGCGGCACCTACGGATCGTGTAGATCTGCCGTAGAAACTTTGCAGGAAGAGGGCAAGAAAGTCTCTCACGCTCATATTCGGTGGATCAGTCCCCTGCCAAAAGATCTGGGCGAGATCATTATCGGATTCAAGAATGTATTGGTTCCAGAAATCAATTTGGGGCAATTCCTGCGGTTGATTCGCGCTGAATATCTTGTGGATGCAAAAGGGTTAAACCTTGTTCGCGGACGTCCAATTAGCGCATCAACTATTGTAGAAACTGTTAAAAAAACACTGGGTTAATATTATGACTGATGTACAAGCACCTTTATTAAAGAAGAAAGATTTTGAATCCGACCAGGCGGTACGCTGGTGTCCGGGATGTGGCGATTATGCCATTTTAGCCCAGACCCAAAAGAACATGCCATCCTTTGGCCGGAAACGTGAAGAATTTGTATTTGTGTCCGGTATCGGTTGTTCCAGCCGATTTCCGTATTACATGAATACCTATGGATTTCACTCTATCCATGGCCGTGCGCCTGCAATTGCCACGGGTGTGAAGATCGCTAATCCGGACCTGTCTGTTTGGGTTGTTACTGGGGACGGCGATGGGCTTTCCATTGGTGGTAACCATTTTATGCACGTATTGCGGCGGAATATGGATTTAAATATTTTGATGTTCAATAACCGCATCTATGGATTGACCAAAGGGCAATATTCACCAACATCTGAACAGGGGAAAAAGACAAAAGCCTCCCCCTTTGGATCCATTGATTATCCCTTAAATCCGCCATCACTGGCTTTGGGTGCACAAGCAACATTTGTGGCCCGGACCATCGATCGCTGGCAAAAACACTTGGCTGAAATGTTGGGACGATCTTATAACCATAATGGGGGTTCTTTTATTGAAATTTACCAGAATTGTAACATTTTCAACGATGGCGCTTTTGAAGAATACACCGGTGCGGAAAAATTTGAGAATGTGATTGAGTTAAAGCACGGTGAACCCATGGTCTTTGCCCAAGGAACGAAAGGGATCAAACTGGATGGATCTAAAGCCACAGTTGTGGATATGGAGAAAAATAGTATTGATGATATTTTGATTCACAATGAAACGAATTTGGACCTGGCTCACATTATTGCCAACTGGACATCACACTCCACACTTCCAGAACCTATTGGTGTTATTTATTGTATTGACAAACCAACTTATAACCAGGAAATGATCAATCAGATCGAAGCGGCCAAAAAGGCCAAAGGGCCAAGTAAAGTCCAGGACCTTTTGAATGCCGGTGATACGTGGATTGTGGACTAACATGAGCACACGTACAGAACGGGACAGTATCGGCCCGGTCGAAGTACCTTCTGATCGATACTACGGCGCACAAACACAACGTTCTTTTGAAAATTTCAAGATCGGTGGAGAACGGTTTCCCCGGGAATTCATTCGCGCTTATGGCCTGTTAAAAAAAGCCGCTGCTTCTGTAAATAATGCTTTTGGGAATCTGGATGATTCCACCAAATCGGCCATCCACACTGCGGCTGACGAAGTGATCGAGGGAAAATTAGATGACCATTTTCCACTGGTGGTCTGGCAAACGGGTTCCGGGACCCAATCCAATATGAATTTCAATGAAGTGATCGCGAATCGTGCCATTGAAATTCTCGGCGGAGAATTGGGCAGCAAAGATCCCATTCATCCCAATGACCATGTGAATATGAGTCAGTCCACCAACGATACATTTCCAACCGCCATCAATATTGCTGCTGTGGAAAGTGTTCATCACCAGTTAATCCCAGCCATGAAACAGTTGCGGGATGCATTGGATAAAAAAGCGAAAACATTTGACCCCATCGTTAAACTGGGCCGAACCCATCTCCAGGATGCCACGCCCCTCAGTCTCGGACAAGAATTTTCCGGATATGTTTCCGCCCTGGATCATGGATTGAAAAGACTTGAGAATGCATTGGATCACTGTTACGAATTGGCCATGGGCGGAACCGCTGTTGGCACGGGCATCAATTCTGTTGAAGGATTTGGTGAAGCTGCTGCAAAAGAAATCGCTGAACTCACGGGACTCCCATTTCGGACTGCTGAAAATAAATTTGAAGCACTGGGCGGACAGGACAGCATTGTTGAATTATCCGGAGCACTGAAAGTAATTGCTGCATCCTTATTTAAGATCGCTAACGATATTCGCTGGCTGGCTAGTGGCCCCAGGTCCGGAATTGGTGAGATCACCATTCCAGCTAATGAACCCGGCTCATCCATCATGCCAGGCAAAGTGAATCCAACTCAATGTGAAGCGCTCACCATGCTGTGCACACAAGTGATGGGAAATGATACAACCATTACCATAGCCGGTGCCTCCGGTAATTTTGAACTGAATGTGTATCGCCCCGTGATTGCGTACAATATTTTACAATCCATTCGTTTATTGGCTGATGGATGCAAATCATTTTTTGAACATGCAGTTGTAGGCATCGAACCGAATCAGGAACGGATTGACCACAATCTTTATAATTCGCTCATGCTCGTAACGGCACTGAATCCCCATATTGGCTACGACAAAGCAGCGGAAGTTGCGAAGAAAGCATTCAGGGATAAATCAACGCTTCGTGAGACCATTATTGAATTGGGTTATATGTCCGGCGAAGATTTCGACCAATGGGTCCAACCAGCCAACATGATCCATCCACGAAAGAAAGATTGATCCCACGGAACGTTTCTTTCTTTTTCTGTTTTTCTTCAGAATCCCTGTTCACTGAAACGAGGGTAAAGTGTAAATTTTCTCATGGCTAACCCTTCCACAACCATCCATGTCAGCCGTATCATCCGCCGCTGTCTCGCTGTTATTCTTCTCGGAATGATTGCTGTTTTGGGTGGGGTACTCCTCCTGTCAAAAAATCTCCCTTCCTTCGAACAATTAGAAAATTTTGATCCAGATCTAGTGACTCGGATTTATTCTGTTGATGGGAAGGTCCTGAATGAATTGTTTATCCAAAAACGTGTTTTTGTTGAACTGGATAAGATTCCAACCCATATGCAAAATGCGGTTGTGGCATCAGAAGATCGCCGGTTTTATGATCATTGGGGATTATCGCTCCGCAGTGTGGCCAGGGCGGTAGTGGTCAATACCTTATCCATGAGTTACCGCCAGGGATTTTCTACGCTCACCCAACAATTAGCACGAAACCTGTATAAGTCGGTGGGATTTGAAGACAGCATTGTCCGGAAGATCAAAGAGGTCATTACAGCAATCCAAATCGAACGTACATACACCAAGGATGAGATCCTGGAAATGTATCTCAACACGGTTCACTTTGGCCATGGGACCTATGGCGTGGAAGCAGCCACAAAACGATTTTTCGGGAAGGAATCAAAAAATCTCACCCTTGATGAATCTGCGCTTCTGGTGGGCTTACTTCCTGCGCCAGCCAGTTATTCACCTATCCATCATCCGGATCGAGCCATTCGCCGGCGAAATACAGTCTTACGCCTTTTGCGGGACCAGGCATATATCTCCAAAGGTGAATTTGAAGAAAATCGATCCAAGACCTTAGAATCCGTTCAGGAAATGACCAAACGGGGCATGGCACCTTACTTTACAGAATACATTCGAAGAATTTTGGAAAAAGAAGACGAAGTCCTGAATGTGAATATTTATCGGGATGGGCTCAAAATTTATACCACCCTGGATTCACGACTTCAATCCATTGCGGAAGATGCGGTCATGCAGTCGATTCGGGATGTCCAGGACAGGTTAAATCGCCGTTTGTTCAATAATCAGGAAGAATTTGAAAACCTTGCTTTTTTAACGATCTATCCTGAAGATACGGTCAAAATGATGATGTCCGGTGAGAGGGAGTTATACAAAGACCTGCGGGATAAATTGTTGGTGCAATGTGCCTTTGTGGCACTGGATCCCAAAACCGGCGGCATCCTTGCACTGATAGGTGGACGCCCCGATTATCATGACCAATTTAACCGAGCCGTACAGGCAAAACGGCAGCCCGGTTCTGTTTTTAAACCTTTCGTTTACACCACAGCTCTGGACAATGGATATCCTGTAACCGAACAACTTTTGAACCAGCCCGTGGTGTTGAATGTGCAGAATGTGGATGGCACCTGGGTGAAGTGGAAACCCCAGAATTATGATGGCAGTACGGGAGGGCTCACCACTCTGCGGGAAGGGTTGCGGAAATCCATGAACCTGATTTCAGTTCGAATGGTTCAACAGAATATCGCCCCATCGGAGCAAGTGAAGCGAATGGCTAAACGGATGGGCATCACCACAGATATTCGTGCCGTGGACGCCTTGGCGTTAGGGACGTCTGAAGTTTATCCCCTGGAAATTGTTTCTGCATACGCGGCTTTTGCAAACAAGGGCGTGTATTCCAAACCATTTGCCATCACGCGCATTGAAGATCGATATGGAAATGTTATCAAGAACTATTATCCGGAGCGGAAAGAAGTTTTAAGCGCAGAGACTGCTTATTTGATGACGAATTTGTTGCAAACTGTCATGGATCGCGGTACCGCCGGCAGCGCCCGGTGGAAATATAAATTTAATCGGCCCGCTGCCGGTAAAACAGGAACTACCCAGGGTTGGAGTGATGCCTGGTTCGTTGGATTCACACCCCAGATTGCTGCCGGTTGTTGGTTTGGTGTGGACGATTTTCGTGTTCCTTTAGGGCCTGGGCAGGATGGCTCCCGCGCCGCCTTACCGGCTTGGGCAAGATTCATGAGAGTCGCCCATGATACATTGGATTTACCTATCCAAAATTTTGTAAAACCTGAGGGTATTCAGTATAAAGAAATTTGTTCTGTAACGAAGAAGTCGCCCTTACCGGCCTGTCCGATTGAAAAGGAAATATTTAAAGTAGGGACCGAACCGACCCAAAAGTGCAAGGTACACCGGACGGGCTAAAGTTCTCCCAGAATCAGTGGGAAATCCTGAAGTTCTTCTCCCAGTTCAAAAAATGACCTTCATCCGGCCCTGTCCATTCTAACAAACCAAGGATTCCTGTACTGAACCGTCGCTCCTATTTTTTGGAGATCAGATCACCTGGAATCATGAATTGTTTTCCTTTTTACTGAAAAATGATAAGAGTGGAATGGGTGCTCTTTCCCGGACTGTATGAAGCGTGAGATAAAGTGCCAAAATCAGTACAACTGCATTGGGGACCCACATACCCACAGCGGCAGAAACCTGGTTCCGGTCTGCCATTTCTTCACCCCCTATAAGGAGAATATAATAAAGGAGGAAAAATCCAAAACTTAAACTCATACTCATGGCAAAACCACCTCGTTTTGACATGACACCCAGTGGTGCTCCCAGTAATACAAACAGGATACACGCAAAGGGAAGAGAAAACTTTTTATGAACTTCCACTAGATATTTATTCCGTCCTTTCTGGTAACTGGTGATAAGCCCGAATTCATTTTTTACCTGGCGTTCAAGACTCCGGAGTTGTCGTTCTTTTTTGTGGAGTTGTTTGCCGGATAAGGTCGTGTCTGCCCGGATCTTTTTTCTTGCTGATTCAACAATTTCATTGCCCTCTGAAATTGTTCCCGGCCAAAGACTATCTTCAAGCGTGCGAAAGAATGCACCCGCCAACCGAGTATTAACCACATCAATCCGGTTTTCATAATTCTCCACTTTATCCAGGATCATGGGCACGGACATTTCACGATCGGTCCGGTTAGAAGAATCCCGCCGGTTCAGGAGGATATCATCCGCCGGGATAGTGATCCGGTGAGTCTCAAAGATAATTCTGCGGTAGTTGGAATAATCAGCCAATTCCAGTTCATGTATTTCGCCATCGAATAAAGTGAGGAGAAAAGCATCAGCCAGCGTACTCAATGTCCCGGTTTTTGCGTGAATACTGGTTTGGGACTCTTTTTGCCCTTTTGAAAAAATCCGCACATCAGAGAAAAGTTCACCCTTTTTACCGCCAACAATCATGCTGTAATCGGGAAGGTTATCAATGAAGATCCCCGGTTCAATATTCATCCCGGGACGCTTACGATAAATGTCACCGGATAGGAGTCGCGCCCGGAAATTCATATCAGGCAGAATGTAATTGTTAAAATAAATCAGCATCAAGGCAACGGTGACCCCAAACATGAGGGGTGCACGGATAATGGATAAAAAACTCACACCGGAAGCACGCAAGGCATTGATCTCATTATCTTCGGAAAGCCGGCCAAATGCCATGAGGGTGGCAAGTAATACAGCCATGGGGACGGATAAGGCAATGATCCAGGCCAGGTTAAGGAACAGGTATTCCAGGATAGTGAGACCATCCAGCCCTTTCCCCAGGAA
>DQOT01000326.1 GCA_015658495.1 Fidelibacterota bacterium
AATCCCTTAAACACACCTGGACATCTGAGAGTTTTATTTTCATTATCTACCAATCTCTTTCACAATCCTTGCAGTGCCATTTTGGGTTATCAATGTCAACTACGCCGTGTCATGATATATTTTTCGATAATGGGTAAGACCCTCTTTTTGACAATTGGATTAATTTCTTACATAGTTCACTCTACCCTAATTTATTATGGATCATGAAAATATTCATAAGAATTATCTAAAAAGATTTCAGTGCCAGAACCTACTCCAGGATATTCCTGGAATTGCTGATAAAATCATAGAAGAAAAAGCAAGTAGTGTTCTCTTTGACAGAATAAAAAAGTGTGTAATAAACGGTGCAGAAAATCAAATTACTATAATGGGAAATCTTTTATTTTTTAATTATTCTAAATATAGGATACCTGTTGCTTTATTAAGCCGCCACTTTTTTGTGTAAAGGCCAGGTAAAACTTAGATTAAATTAAAGTGGATATAGTTGACTAAAATGGATGGTTTGAAGGCATAAATGAGAGTTAATATCACATGGTAATTATGGAATTAAATCAATGAAATACACCAGCCTCTCCAATTTTATTAAGGGTACCTATGGTTACTCCAACGGGGAATATTTAGACGTATTCAGTCCGCTGAATGGCGAAGTCATTTCCCAGGTACCGCTCTCTTCAGCAGCTGTGGTAGATGAGGCAGTCACCGGAGCAATGCAGGCATTTCCTGCCTGGTCAGAACTGCCGATTAAGGAAAGGGTTCAGGTTTTTTATCGCTATCGTAATCTCCTGGAAAAGTACTTCGAGGAGCTGGCGGCACTGATTTCTGAAGAAAATGGAAAAACATTAGACGAGTCGAGAGCGGAGGTAAGTGTCTCCATTGAGATGGTAGAGTTCGCCACATCGCTACCACAGCTCTGTATTGGAGAAATTGAGGAAGTAAGCCGCGGTGTGGAATGCCGTTCAACGCGGTATCCCATCGGTGTGGTGGCAAGTATCACGCCATTTAACTTCCCCAACATGGTTCCAAACTGGACCATTCCAAATGCCATTACCCTGGGAAACACTATGATTCTGAAACCATCCGAACAGGTCCCATTAAGCAGCAACAGAATCACTGAACTGCTTACTGAGGCAGGTTTACCGGAAGGGGTATTAAATATTGTTCATGGCGGCAGGGAAGCTGTCGAAGCTATATGCGATCATCCCGGAATTGACGCAGTCAGTTTTGTGGGGTCTACCAAAGTAGCAAAAATTGTCTACCAGAGAGCAGCTGCAAGTTTCAAACGGGCTTTGTGTCTGGGTGGTGCAAAAAACCACCTCATTGTTCTGCCTGATGCCAATGAAGAAATGACGGCATCCAACGTGGCAGCCTCCATGGCCGGCTGTGCGGGACAACGCTGCATGGCTGCTTCTGCAATGGTTGCAGTTGGCGAAGTGGACTCTATTATTGACAGGCTCTGTGAAGAAGCAAAAAAAATTATTCCTGGTAAAAACCTTGGTGCTATTATTTCAACACAGGCAAAAGAACGAATTGAAGGCTACATAACGGAGGCGGTAGCAGAGGGAGCACGTATTCTTGTGGATGGCCGCAACATCAGGGTCAAAGGCAGTGAGGGAGGCTATTATATAGGCCCAACTATAATTGACCAGGTGACACCAGATATGAAAATTGCGAAAGAAGAGGTGTTTGGTCCGGTACTTGCGATCATGAGAGTATCCACGGTGGATGAAGCTTTACAGATAGAAAATAGTTCGGTTTATGGTAATGCAGCCTCGGTGTTCACGCAGTCGGGAAGTCTCGCAAATTATGTTGCAGAACGGGTTAGCGCTGGCATGATAGGTGTCAATATTGGCGTTCCCGTTCCCAGGGAACCCTTCTCTTTCGGCGGCTGGAATGAATCCAAGTTTGGCTCCGGAGATATTACGGGGAAAAGCTCCATCGAGTTCTGGACGAAACTTAAAAAAACCACCACCAAGTGGAACCCTGAAGCCAGAACCAACTGGATGAGTTAATTCTTTTAATCCCTTATATTTTTTCTATCTCAACCGGAAATTCTTAAATGAATGACAAAGAAGTAAAACATAACCTCCTGTACGGCATTGATGATAAACCGCCCCTGGTGGAGACCGCCGTTTTGGGCCTGCAGCATTATCTCACAATGTTTGGTTCTACCTTGGCCATACCTCTTCTGGTTGCACCGGCTTTAGGAATCACCGATCCGGTTGAAAAAGGATGGCTGATTGCCACTATGTTCTTTGTCAGCGGAATTACCACCCTGCTGCAGACGACCTGGGGCAACCGCCTTCCCATTGTCCAGGGGGGAACATTTTCATTTTTAGCTCCTACATTCGCAATCTGCGGAATGGCAGCCCTCGCAAATTCTGGCTGGGAAGTACGGATACAGCATGTTCAGGGGGCTATTATCGCCTGTTCACTGGTTGAGATCGCCGTGGGCGCCACCG
>DQOT01000266.1 GCA_015658495.1 Fidelibacterota bacterium
ATTTTTTGTAAAATTATTTTATTCTTCATTTTTTTCTTTTCCTTTGTGATCTTCTTGGCTAATAAATTAATCAGGATAAGGATTTTAAAATGATTTATGATTCGATTTTAGAAACGATTGGCAGGACACCTGTTATACGTTTAAATAAAATAGGCAAAAACTTGGATTGCGAATTGTTTGCAAAATGCGAATTTTTTAATCCCGGTGGGTCTGTAAAAGATCGCATCGGTTGGCGCATGGTGGAAGATGCGGAAAAGTCCGGGCGCATTAAACCGGGCGATACCCTGATAGAACCCACATCTGGCAATACAGGACAAGGGATGGCATTGGCTGCAGCGGTAAAAGGATATCGATGCATTATCACCATGCCGGAAAAAATGAGCCAGGAAAAACAGATCTCCTTAGAAGCTCTAGGTGCAGAAATTGTAAGGACACCCACAGAAGCAGCATTTGATGATCCGGAAAGTCATATCGGCGTTGCTAAAAAATTGAATAATGAAATTCCCAATTCCCACATTTTGGACCAATATTCGAATCCCTCCAATCCTGATGCGCATTACGATGGAACAGCCCAGGAAATCCTGGATGATTTCGGAACAAATATCCACATGGTTATTATGGGTGTGGGCACAGGCGGAACCATCACCGGTGTCGCAAAAAGACTAAAAGAAGAAATTCCGGGAATCAAAATCATTGGTGCTGATCCTGTTGGTTCTATTTTGGGTGGCGGAACTGAAGTTTGCTCCTATTTAGTAGAAGGAATCGGTTATGACTTTTTTCCCGATGTATTAGATAATTCTCTTATCGACGAATATGTAAAGACAGAAGATGAAGAATCATTTCTCATGGCACGACGCTTAATTCGTGAAGAGGGATTTCTTTGTGGAGGCTCATCCGGTTCAGCCATGATCGCAGCACTCCAAACTGCAACACAGTTAGAAAAAGGACAAAAATGTCTCGTACTTCTTCCAGATGGAATCCGCAATTACATGACCAAATTCCCCAATGATGCCTGGATGAAGGAACAAGGTTTTCAGATTGAAAAGTGATTCGTGATAGGTAACTGGTGAATTGTATGTTGAGTTGCATAAACTTATACAATAGGTTAAATATTTAAATGATTAAAATAGTATCACTAACACTTTTCCTATTTCTTCTTTCTACTTTCCTGTTTTCAAAAGATCGTGGTTATATCGTCGAAGTAGGTGATATGGCGCCGGATTTTGAAATGGAATTCACCGATGGTCAAAAGACCAAACTCTCCGAGTTACGGGGACAGATCGTTATTCTTCAATTCACAGCCAGTTGGTGCTCAGTTTGCCGGTTAGAAATGCCGCATCTCGAAAAAGATGTTTGGCAGAAATATAAAGACAAAGGCGTTTTGCTTATTGGTGTGGACAGGGATGAGCCATTGGAAACAGTCATCGAATTTCAGAAAAAGATCGGAACCACCTATCCTTTGGCACTGGATCCCGGAGCAGATATTTTCGGATTATTTGCTAACAAAAAAGCGGGTGTCACCCGGAATGTTGTAATCGACAAAACAGGGAAAATTGTTTTCCTGACACGGCTCTTTGAAGAAAAAGAATATCAGGAAATGTTGATAGTAATAAAGGATTTAGCGCTTTAAAACCTTATTTCATCAAAACCAGTTTCTGGACCTGACGATAATTCCCGCTCACCAACTCCGCAAAATAAATCCCACTCGAGTGATTGGATGCATTCCATTGAATCTCGTGCTCACCCGTTATAAAATCACCTTTTACCAAACTTACAACCAATCGCCCCTGCAAATCTAAGATTTGTAAAGACGCTGCTTGCAACGTCTCTACCGAAATATCAAATCGAATTGTGGTAACCGGGTTGAATGGGTTTGGAAATACGGGAAAAAGTGAAATGCTGTATGGCTGAAAATCGCCCTCATCCAAAGCCATCATTCCTGCATAAAAATTCACATCAACGACTAAATGTTCATTAGAATCCAGATCAAAAAGATCCAATTGGACGGTCCCTGCCCCAGTGCCGCTTATCCATGCTAAAATGCCGCAGGCGGTTGAATCTCCTGCCCCTATTTGAATCGACACACTATCAATAGACTCGTTATAGCAAATAGCACCCAAACAAATGGATGATGTCCAATTATTCGGAAGATCATTAGCCCGTCTAACAACAACTATGGTGATAGTGCCCGAAGACACGTTATGGATAGTCCCGTTGAATGATCCAACAGAGTCTGCGCCAACATGAATCTCAGAACTTGTATAATTGAATTCAAAGGATGGATCTCGATTTCCGTCTGCAACAAGAAAAGAAAGTCCAACTATTAAAGCTAAAAAACGACCGATAATATTTTTATTCCCAACTTGCTGATCCATACCCAGACATGACTGCACCACCATCTATTTTCTTCATATCATAATTAACTCCAGACACCATACCATTATTAAAAAACTTGTCAAACCCGCTTGGCGCAGCGGCATTCCATTCTACGTCGCCTTCAGAATCCAATTTTGTAACTGCATATCCGGATACCATGAAAAAACCATCATCATCAGTCTGATGGATCCAGCCCTGACCGCCCCCAATATAATCTTCATATTTCTTACGCCACTCTTCTTGACCTTCATCATCTGTTTTTATGAGGGTTGCATAGGGAGGAGGATCCGTTCCGCAAAAAATCATAAATCCCCCATCATCCGTTTTTATCACATCCAATAGGAAACCCATTCTTTGTGTTTCTTGATTCCATAATTTTCGCCACATCTCTTCACCGTCATCACTAACCTTTAAAAGATAAATAGGCTCATAATAAAGGGTGTCACCATCGTTAATTGTAAATGTCGTATTTGCAATTCCGGCTATTAGAAAGTCGCCATCTACATTGATAATAGCTCTTGGATAGGCTAGACCTTCATACTCATTTTCTTCAAGGATTTCGCCTGAATTATAATCAAGCAATTTTAATTTAGCTGTAGAACCTGCCACCACAGCCAGATCTCCATCTTCTGTCTCCATGATCTCTGCGTGATAAGTCCATGAGCTCATATCGGTAAAATTTTGACTCC
>DQOT01000270.1 GCA_015658495.1 Fidelibacterota bacterium
CCACCTTCACAATATCCCAAAGGATTTCTTTGGATGGTGAAAAATCTTTTAACCTGAATGTGATATAGGCGTGTTCCTTCACAAAAAGCATATAAATAAAAATGATAAATATAATAAGCTGGCAGAGCACGGTAGCCATTGCAGCACCCTTTACGCCCATCCCAAAACCGATACCGCCATAATTGTCTAAATCAAAAATAAAAATGGGATCTAAAATGATATTCAGGATTGTTCCGAACCCGGCAACCATCATGGGAAATTTCATATCGCCTTCCCCGGCCAGGATTGAACGAAAGAATCCTGAAAAAATCATAAAAGGTAACCCAATGATAATGATATATAGATAATCCCATGCCAGGTTCAGGATCTCACCCTCCGCACCAAGCACTGCCAAAATTTTGTCACCGAAAAGCAATCCCGCAGATGTAAAAATAAGGGCAATAACAGCCGCCATGGCCAATGCATGTTCTGCGCTGTTATCCGCATTCCGTTTATTGTTTTCTCCAATGAATCTTGCGATTGAGGCGGTGACGCCGGATCCCAATCCCATGGTAAGTCCCAGCATGAGAAAAAAGACCGGCATATTGAAGGCAACACCGGCAATGGCATTCCCACCCAATCGTCCAATGAACATCATATCCACAATGTTATAGAGTGTATGGATTCCCATGCCAAACATGATGGGAATTGCCAAAGTCCAGAGTGCTTTTGAAGGGTTTTCTAAAAAGGATTCAAGACGGGATCCAGACTTAGAATTGATTTCCATAAGCCTTGAATTTACAGGGAGATTCGCGCTGGAATAAGAACGAAGAGTTATGTTTTAATATGAAACTGAAATGTCTGGTGAAGAATAACTATTGATTTGAATTTAGTTTACGACTTATACATCCCATCTATAAAATGCTGATAATGAGCAATAACAACCTTGCGTTTCACTTTTAAGGTTGGCGTGACCTCATCTTTATCTTGATCCAATTCTTCTTCGAGAATATGAAATTTCTTAATTGTTTCATAACTCGCTAATTCTTTATTCAATGTAGATATTTCATGGTGAATTAAATCAATCACATCTTGTTTTTTAGTCAAATCTGATAAATCCTGATACAGGATTTTTTGGTCCCGGGCAAACTTGGTTATTTCATCCTCATCCAAAGTTACCAGCATGGTTAAATAGGGTTTTTTGTCACCATGAACCATGGCCTGTGAAATATATGGACTGGTCTTCATGAGATTCTCAATATTTTGTGGAGCAACATTCTTACCACCTGCTGTAATGATTATATCTTTTTTCCGATCCGTAATAAATAAATACCCCTCTTCATCAATATGTCCCACATCGCCGGTGTGCAGCCAAAAACCGCCCTCACCATCGGGTTTTAATAATTCATTCGTCGCTTCTTCATTTTTATAATAGCCCTGGATATTTTGCTCTCCCCGACAACAGATTTCTCCGTCTTCCAGTATCTTCAATTCCGTTCCGGGTATAGGAATACCAACAGATCCAATTTTCGTCTTGCCCTCGGATTGTATGGTAATAACCCCAGATGTTTCCGTCATACCATATGCTTCATATACATCCAAACCAACCCAATTAAAAAAGTGAATAATTTCCCGTGAAATAGGTGCTGCACCTGTAAGAATAGTTCGAATCTTTCCGCCAAAAATATCTTTGATCTTATCGTGTATTAGAAACTTAGCGATCCTTAATCTCACATTCATCCCTAATCCAGGTGTCTTTCCGGATTCTCTGATCTCACAGTTTTCTTTACCCACGTTTATCGCCCAGTGAAATAACTTTTTCTGAATCCAGGTGGCATCCCCAATCCCGGTCATTATTCGGGCATAAAATTTCTCCCAAACCCTGGGCGTGCCAAAAACAACAGTGGGTCCTGTTTGGCGAATATTTTGCGGCATATCTTCTATACTTTCAGCAAATGCAGCAGGATGTCCGGAGATAAACCTGATGAAATGGCCAACTAACCTTTCCGCGATGTGTGCCAAAGGTAAAAAACATACATAAAAATCATTTCGAGTTAGGCCGATTGCATCAGGTAAATATTTTGCGCTGGCTATTATATTTCTGCTTGTATACATGCCAGCCTTAGGGTCTCCTGTGGTACCGGAAGTATAGGTAAAACTGATAAGGTCATTGGGTTGGCTGTTGGTAATCGAATCCTCAAATTGGCGAGGGTGTTTTTCACCATATTCTCGACCTAACTGCAGGAACTGTTCAATGGAAAAAACATTCGGAAGATCTGATGGATAGTAACGATCAAAAACGACAATTTTTTTAATATTCGGCAGGCGATCCCAAATGGCCAACATTTTATCTAATTGTTCCTGGTCTTCAACAAA
>DQOT01000163.1 GCA_015658495.1 Fidelibacterota bacterium
CAATGAGCCCAATGAGGTTCATGAAAAGTTAAGCCAAATTCAGTTTTTCTTTCTCTTTACATTGAACACATTTAGTTGCGTTGGGAACTTCCAACATCCGTTCTTCCGGAATTAGTCCTTCACAGATATTACAAACACCAAATGACCCATCTTCAATCCGTTCCAAGGCTTTTGTAAGGGATTTATGATAATCGGATTCACGATTCATAAAATGAAATCCCTTTTCCCGTTCATAGGAATCAGTTCCCGCATCCGCCATATGCACACTATATACAGCATCTTGAGACAAGCTGGAATTACCACGGGTATTTGTATCAAGCGTATCCCTGATATCATCCATTTCATGAGCAACATCATTGAGTTTGGCTTCAATACTTTTTTTGAATTTTACGAGTTTGGTTTTTGAATATGTTCTTAATGGCATGTCACTGTCCTTTTTAAATCCTTTTTAATTTTATAGTATAAGTTTTTTCCTTCAGTTCCACAGACCCTGAATGGTCTGCATTTTCAAGATTTTCTGAAATATGGTTTGTCAAAGTTTCATTCCGAAAATAAGCATCAAATTTACCCACAGCAGCAGCAATTTGCCCATCTAAATCCCAAGAGATTTCTATGCGGTCTTCTACAGCAAATCCAGCATCTTTTCTCATGTTTTGAACCGACCTGACCACGTCTCTCACGATGCCCTCCAAGATCAAATCTTCTGTCAGTTTCAACGATAATCCAACGGTGATGCCACTATCACTCGCTGCGGCAAATCCTTTTTCTGCTTCTGTTTCAATAAAGACATCATCACGGTCCAAACGATAAACGCCATTTTTTAAATTTATTTCCCCCGTGGTTTGGATTTCGTCCACCAGATCATTCGGGCTATTCTGTTCAAGAAGTGTCCTGATTTCTGCCAATCCTTTTCCATATTTCTGCCCCAGCGTCCGAAGATTCGGTTTAATCTTGTAGGAAATGAGTTGTCCAGCTTCCGTGAGACGTTCAATTGATTTTACATTTAATTCGTCAAGGATTACCTCCTTGTTTTCTTCAACGAAATGTGCAATCGAATCATTTTCAACTGCAAAGAAAGCTTTCGCCAGAGGTTGGCGTATTTTCTGGTTGGATTGATTCCGGGCAGAACGTCCCAATTCAACGAGTTTTTTCAGAGCATCTACATTCTGGATCAGTTCCAAATTGATCCAGGATTCATCTGGTTCTGGATACCCACAAAGATGAATGGATTCTTTTACTCCCGATTCAGAATTTCGAACCAAGTTCTGATAAATCGTTTCAGAAACGAATGGCAGGATCGGTGCAATGGATCGGATCGAATGGGTCAAGACATGATATAGTGTGGCATAGGCTGCATTCTTATCATGGTCATCTTCCGATTTCCAAAACCGACGCCGATTTCGACGGACATACCAATTGGACAGATCTTCCAGGAAGATCTCAAAAGATCTCATAAAGCCATCAACCCGAAATTCATCCAACGACTTCCGCGCATCCTTGATGAGCAAATGAGTTTTGGCAAGAATCCATTTATCCAAAATCGTCATGGACGCTTTGTCCAATGGATGTGTTGCAGGATCAAACCCATCAACGGCTGCATAGGTAGCATAGAATGAATAAACATTCCACAACGTGATCAATTTCTTCCGGACTTCATCCGCAGAGCTATACCCAAATAAAAGATTATGTTCAACATGCTGCAATGCATACATCCAGCGCATCACATCCACACCCATTTTTTCTGCTGCATCATCTAACCAGATCGTATTGCCCCAACTTTTGTGCATATCCCGGCCGGTTTCATCCTTGACGAGTGCGTGGCCAAGCAATGTTTTGAAAGGTGCTCTTCCTTCCAATACTGCCGCCATAGCGAGCAGGGAATAAAACCAATTCCTGAATTGTCCTGGGAAACACTCCGTCACCAAATCACCGGGAAACCATTCATTCCAGTAATCCCGATCCGTGTTGTATTTAAGTGTTGAAAATGGAACGATACCCGCATCTAACCAGGGGTTGCCAACATCCTTGATCCGTGTGCCGATTAATCCCGTTTCTGGATGTTTGATCTTTACTTTATCGATCCAGGGACGATGGGGCGAATGCCCTTCAAATTCTTCCCAGCCCGCAAGAGCTAATTCTTTTAATTCTTCTTTTGATCCCACAACAAAGAAAGATCCATCTTCAAACGTCCAGATCGGCAGTGCCAATCCCCAAAACCGTTTTTTGGAGATCATCCAGTCGCCCATATTGTCCAACCATTCGTGCTCACGATCCTGGCCCCATTCCGGGATCCAATTAATATCATCCACGATTGTTTTGATCTTCCCACGCCAATCCATATTGATGTACCATTCATCAACAAGACGGAACACCAATTCATCGCCGGAACGCCAACAGTGTGGATAGACATGAGGATAATCTTCAACGTGAACAAGAAATCCACGTTTCTTTAAATCTTCAATGATGGCTTCTGTGGTGGATTTCTCTGTGGCAACTTTTCCTGAGAGCCACCCAAATTTGTTAATAAACTTTGACTCGTCATCTAAGGGAGCAAGGTTAACCAATTTGAGTTTTTTTCCGATTTTGTGATCAATGTCCCCACATCCTGGCGCCATGTGGACAATGCCTGTTCCTTCACCGCCCACAACAATATCATTCCCGATATTATCCTTTCCTGGATCGACAACCTTGTGCAGGGTTTTTGAAGTAACCCCTTTTTCTTTCAAATTCTCATTGACAATGGGGTACCCACCAGGCTCCTGTTGGGCCTCAAAATCATCGAATGGGCCTTCATATTCCCAGCCAACCATATCAGCACCTTTGATGGAGCCTAACTCTTCGTATCCACCCCGTTCCTTAAAGATCTGGGCAAGTGTCTTGAGCTTGGGGACCCCTTTAACCCACTGCTTCTTATCCTTGAATTGTTTTTCCAACCGCTGGAATACAAGATTCTCTTTTGCAAAATAATAAATGGATCCATCTTGTGCCCGCAGTTTCAAATAATCCAGATTCACATTCAGACCAACCACCACATTTGAAGAAAGTGTCCACGGTGTCGTCGTCCAGACAAGAAGGTATTCATTTTCCCGTTCTTTGATTGGAAATCGAACAAAGACAGCTTGATGTGCCACAAGTTTCCGGCCTTCGATTATCTCCATTTGAGAATAAGAAGTTCCGGATCGTCCGCTCCACGGAACAACATCATTCCCGCGATACACCTTTCCTTCTGTCCATAATTTTTTCAAAAATGACCATATCGTATAATTATTCTCATCGGACATGGTGTAATAGGAATTATCCCAATCCATCCAGTATCCCAGGCGCTTTGATTGTTCTGATTGAATCCCCGAATATTTTTCAACACGTTCCTTGCACAGAGTCACAAATTTTTCAATGCCGTATTCTTCAACTTCGCGCTTGGATTTAAAGCCCAATTCTTTCTCAACTTCAATCTCAACCCATAATCCCTGGCAATCAAATCCATTTTGATAGCGCAGCTCAAATCCACACATAGATTTATAGCGGTTATAAATATCTTTTAGGGACCGACCCCAGGCATGGTGCACGCCCATGGGATTATTGGCTGTAATAGGTCCGTCGATAAAACTCCATTTGGTTTTACCTTTATTCAGTTCACGACGTTTTTCAAAAATGCCTTTCTCTTCCCAGAAATTCAGGACATCATGCTCTGCGGCAATGAAATCAACTTTGGTATCTACTTTTTTAATACGCATAAAATTGGATAAAAAACATAAAAATATGACGGGGAAATTATCTCAATTAATCAAAGATAGTCACGGATGTTTTATAAATAAAAAACGCTCCAACAGCAGCGCTTTTAGGAAAATATATTGTCCTTAATAGTTCAGGGTGAAAAATCTTGATTTGCCATTCGGTTTTTTAACCAGAATTAAAATGGTACCTTTTATACGTGATTGATTTGCCAATTCTCTAAACTCTGAAACAGATGTTACTTTTTCTGTACCAACACGTTTTATAATATCTCCTTCACGGATTCCTTTATCATACGCTTCGCCATTGGGATCGATCCGGGTTACAACTAAGGCATCCTCATTGGAAAGATTATACTTTTTTTGCAAAGAAGACGTGGATTTTTTCAATTGAAATCCGAACTCATCCAAATTAGCGTTTTGACGGATGGCAAATTGTCGAGGATTTATTGGCAATTCTTTCAACACAACCTGAATTGTTTTTTGGGACCCATCACGAATAATCTTTACACTGCTTACGCTTTTCGGTGCTGTCAATGAAACAACATTTCTCAAATTTGCAGGTCCACTAATTTTATTCCCATCAAATTCAACTATAACATCCCCCTCGCGGATACCTCCATCTTCAGCAGGACTGTCCTTTACAACATCCGTGATAAGTGCACCACTGAGAGTTTTTAGTTCCAGAGCTTTCGCGGTCTCATCATCCAACTCCTGAATGTAGACACCAAGCCAGGATCGAGTAACATAGCCTTTTGCAATCAAATCCGCCATGATCCTTTTTGCCATATTAGATGGTATGGCAAATCCAACCCCGCGATTGGCACGCTCATAACCGCCTGTTGCTATGGCAGTATTGATACCTATTAGTTCACCAGCCATATTCAACAGGGCCCCACCGCTATTACCAGGGTTAATTGCCGCATCCGTCTGTATAAAATCCTCATAGCTTTGCGCACCAATAATATTGCTCCGACCCAAGGCAGAGACAATACCAGTTGTCACGGTATGGCTCAAATTTTCAGAAAATGGGCTACCAACAGCCATGACCCATTCTCCGACTCTGATTTTATCAGAATCTCCCAATTCAATTTCAGTCAGGTCATCAGCATCAATCTGCAGTACGGCCAAGTCTGATTTGGGATCAGTACCAACAACAATAGCCTGAAATTCCCGCTTATCGATCAGTTTAATATGGATGTTGTCCATTTCATCTACGACATGATTATTCGTCAAAATATAACCTTTTGAAGCATCAATAATAACCCCCGAGCCCAAGGCATTGGTTTTAAATTCCCGTTGACGTGGCATGTTCGGGTTGAAATAGAAAAACCCGAATTCATCTCCGAATCGATCTAATGAAATCACTTTGTC
>DQOT01000097.1 GCA_015658495.1 Fidelibacterota bacterium
ACAGCGAGAAGAACGGCAATGGCAACATCATTCACAATTTCAAAATAAAGGAGATAGACCGGAATAAGCAAAACCGCTAAAACCATACCAACATAATTGATAGGGAAATCCTGTTCGTGTCTGGGAATATCTGCAGCTTGTTTTGATTTTTTGATCGCCTCCAGACTTGCTTTGATTCCATTAACGAGTGGTTTAAAAAGGTTAATGAGAGACCAAACGCCGCCTACGACCATGGAGCCCACACCGAGATATCGAATTTGAGAATTCCATATGTCCCATGCGGCAGACATGGGTTCGCCTTCAAAACCATAAATAGCAGTATAGATGGGAATAGCTACACCCCAGGATATGAGTCCACCAGCCACAACCAAAATTCCAATATTCCGTCCAACAATATAGCCCACAGAGATCAAGGCGGGGGAGAGATCTGTCCCAATCCCGAAAATGGATCCACCTACCGTAACTGCACCTTCAACTGCAGCATGCCACATAGCGAATCCCTGCTGACAAAGTTTCATGGCACCGCCTACCAATCCGGAAATGGCGATGATCATGAGTCCGCCCGATTCATCTTTTTCAGTTGATGTGCGGGATGCTTCGCCGGCTTCCAAAACGGCCGCTGTTGCAACGCCTTCCGGATATTTCAATTTTGCTTCCACAATTAATGCACGACGCAATGGAACTGTGAATAACACACCAATTACACCACCAATGGCTGAAATTTTAGCCACTTCCAAATAATCGAATTCTGTCCAAACGCCCATGAGTACCAGGGCAGGAATGGTGAAAATCACACCGGCTGCAAGGGATTCACCGGCAGATGCTGCCGTTTGAACAATGTTATTTTCTAAAATATTTGATTTACGAAAGAGCCGTAATACACCCATGGAAATAACGGCCGCGGGGATGGATGCGGAAACGGTCATTCCTGCAAACAGGCCAAGGTATGCATTGGCTCCGGCAAGGATCATGGAAAGAAGGATTCCCAATACAATGGCTTTTGGGGTGATCTCTGGTAATGGTTTGGACATTTTTTCTCCGTGAAATAGGGCGGGAAGGTAGGGATTTCAATTTGGATTCTGCAATGGAAGAAACAGAGTTTTCATGTGTTCAAGTGTTGGAGTGTTGGATTGATGGAGTGTTGATTTCCAGTTCAGGTTTTTTCCCTATGAATCCATGATTCATGTTTTATTATCCATTAGTCCATTACTTTTCTTTGAGTACTTTGTGTACTCCGTGTTTAATAATTTATGTAATTTTAATCAAGTCAGGGGTGCCGTTCAGAACCAGATCGAACGGCTGAGAACAAACCCATTGACCTGATCTGGATAATGCCAGCGTAGGAAGACACAATGAATTTTAAAATACACCTTACTTTTTTAATCCTATTTTCATCCTTTCTGTTTGCAGAAATTAAAGGAACTGTAAAGGATCAATCCACCAATGAACCTGTTAAAGGTGTAAATATAACCACAGGGGAAATGGGGACAGCCACAAACGAATCCGGTGAATTCAATATTGATATTCCGCTGGGAACTAATTTGGAATTTTCCCATATCGCCTATCATTCAATCATCCAATCAGCCCAAAATGGTATGCTCATTGAAATGAGTCCAGCTGTAATTAAATCCGACGAGATCATTGTCCGAGCTGGATTGTCAGATGAATCACTCCAAAAGACCACAGCCAGTGTTACAGTATTTACCTACGATGAAATTCGAGAATCCGCTGCCGACCATTTCCAAACATTGATAGATCAAATTCCAAATCTAAATTGGGCCGGAGGCACCAGTCGTCCTCGGTATTTCCAGATTCGCGGGATCGGTGAAAGAAGTCATTATTTTGGGGAAGGTCCACCCAACT
>DQOT01000156.1 GCA_015658495.1 Fidelibacterota bacterium
AATTGAAATACAAAAACTCACTCGAATCAAACGCATCACCGGTAAACGGTTACAACAAGCATGGCAATCCATTCCCCATGTAACTCAATTTGACGAAGCGGACATTACCGATCTGGATTTCTATCGAAAAGAATTGAAATCCCAAGTGGCGGAGCAAGGTGTAAAAATCACTTTTCTCCCATTTTTAATGAAAGCCGTCGCCATTGTTTTGAAAGAAATGCCGGAATTCAATAGTTCACTGGATCACACAGGCCAAAACTTGGTTTTAAAAAATTATTATCATCTCGGCATTGCCGTGGATACGCCCAGCGGACTCACGGTTCCCGTGGTGAGAGATGTGGACAAAAAATCTATTATTGATCTGTCGGTAGACCTCATGGATTTAAGCACCCGAGCCCGGGATAAAAAACTAAAGCCCGCGGAAATGAAAGGCGGCACATTCACACTTTCCAGTTTGGGCGGGATTGGCGGAACCGGATTTTCTCCCATCGTAAATCTACCCGAAGTTGCCATCATGGGTGTTTCACGAAGTGCATGGAAACAGGTGTTTGATAAAACATCGGAAGAATTTGTCACCCGTTTTATCATGCCATTCTCAGTATCCTATGACCACCGGGTTATTGATGGCGCCGCCGCCGCCATATTCACATCCAGATTTGCTTCTGTTCTTTCTGATCTATCTCATTTTAAAGTGTAATCCATGGCTGAATCAAAACACGCAGAAATTGTTGTTATTGGTGCGGGGCCAGGCGGATATGCTGCTGCCTTCCGTGTGGCTGACCTTGGGAAACAGGTCATCCTGATCGATAAAGATCCCAGCTTAGGCGGCGTTTGTTTAAATCGTGGATGCATTCCATCCAAGGCATTGCTCCATATTTCAAAGGTCATGGATGAAGCAGCGCATTTATCTAAAATGGGCGTGACCTATGGCGATCCCGAAATTGACTTGGATGTTGTCCGGGTTCATAAAAATAAAATTGTTGCCCAACTGAGTAGCGGCATCGCTCAAATGGCGATAGCCCGGAAAGTAGAAACAATTCGGGGTACAGCCACCTTCACTTCGAATACAGAATTAAAAGTAAAATCAGAAGAAGGCGATAGCTTTGTTTCCTTTGATAAATGTATCATCGCCGCTGGTTCTACCTCTGCTATGATTCCCGGTGTGCCTGCAACTCATTCAGCTGTGCTTACATCAAGAACCGCACTTGATCTCGTTGATATTCCGGAAAGGCTTTTGGTTATTGGCGGTGGCATTATTGGGTTGGAATTGGGACAAGTTTATGCGGCGCTTGGTTCACAAGTCTCCGTGGTTGAATTTTTACCTAATTTGCTTCCCGGCACAGATCAGGACCTTGTAAAACCGCTCCAACAAAAATTGAAAAAGCAATTCGAATCTATCTTACTTTCATCAAAAGTAACTTTGGTGGAACCCAATGATGACGGAACCCTGACTGTCACAATAGAAAACGATAAGGGGACAACGACAGATAATTTTAACAAAGTATTAGTTTCTGTAGGTCGTAAACCGAATTCGAATATTCTGAATCTTGATTCAACCGATATTGAAATGGACGATCACGGCTTTATTAATGTGGATGTGTATCAACGCACCTCGGTGAAAAACATTTTTGCCATTGGCGACATTGTTGGCAATCCTATGCTGGCACACAAAGCTACTCACGAAGGCAAAGTTGCTGCAGAAGTGGCCTCTGGTCATTCGGCAGCATTTGATGTTAGAGCGATTCCTAATGTTGTTTATACTGACCCAGAAGTTGCCTGGGCCGGACTCACAGAAACAGACGCGAAAGAAAATGGCATTGCTTATGAAAAAGGAGAATTCCCCTGGGCAGCCAGTGGGAAGGCCATCATCATGGGTGCCAAACAGGGTAAAACAAAAATATTATTTGATCCGAAGACAAAACAGGTACTCGGTGTGGGCATCGTTGGCCCCGGTGCAGGTGATATGATTTCCGAAGGAATGTTGGCCATCGAAATGGGCGCCGATGCTGAAGATATTGGGCTTACGGTTCATCCCCATCCCAGCCTGGGTGAAACTTTCGCCGCTGCCGCTGAAGTATTTGCAGGCACTATTACAGATTTATACATCCCCCCAAAAAAAGAGTAAAACTATGAAAATGCTTTTCACAACCTTGGTCTTAATGCTTACTTTTTCTTTTGCACAGGATCCGACCACCGGGCAAACACCTACCGTTACGGTAGGGGACCCAAAACCAGCAGAACCTCCCAAAAAGAAAACCATGGAAGAAGCCCTGAAGGACAAAAAAGAGATTCCCGGGTTATTCACCTTATATCAAGACACAACAAATGGGAAACTGTCTATGCTGATCAAAAAAGATCAAATCGGACAAGAATTTATCCATTTTGTCCATGGCTTAAACGGACAGTTGAATGCCGGCGTTTTCAAGGGCAGTTATCGCGGTGCACGTGTGATGAAATTAAATCGGTATTTCAATCGAATCGAATTTGAAGTCCAGAATAATGCTTTGTGGTTTGATCCGGAAAACCCATTGAGTCGGTCCGCCGATGCCAATACCAGCACAGCCATTTTGGCATCATCTTTTGTTGTTGCCGAGAAAGAAGGGAATGTATTGATTGAGATAGATAATGTATTTCTCTCCGAGGCGCTACATCAGATCTCACGTGGATTTGTCCCCGGAAGCCCCAACAAGAACCCCTTTAAAATGGGAAAACTTGCAAAAAACCGGACCAAGTATGCCGCTATCAAGAATTATCCAGAAAATACAGACTTGGCCGTGCAATATGTTTATACAAATCCCCTGCCTACCAACCGGGGCTCTGACCGAGGTCTTACAGATCCGAGATCGGTAAATGTGACCATCCAGCACAGTTTTATCCAAATGCCGGAAAACAATTACACGCCACGCTTTGAAGATGTCCGCGTTGGATATTTTTCTACACAAATTACGAATATGACAATACCGGACGATGTGACACCCTACCGGGACCTGATCCATCGTTGGCATCTTGAAAAGAAAGACCCCCAGCAGGAAAGATCTGAACCGGTAGAACCCATTGTCTGGTGGATCGAAAATACAACACCACACGAATTCAGGGATGCAATCAAGGAAGGTGTACTGGCGTGGAACAAGGCTTTTGAAGAAGCGGGTTTCAGAAATACGGTCCAAGTGAAAATTCAGCCCGATGATGCAGCCTGGGATGCGGGCGACATCCGCTATAATGTGCTCCGTTGGACATCATCCCCCAATCCGCCTTTTGGGGGCTATGGCCCCAGTTTTGTCAATCCCAGAACCGGCCAGATATTGGGCGCAGATATTATGCTGGAATATGTTTATTTCACCAACCGTGTGAAATACGAACAAATCCACAGAACGTTTGAATCTGAATTTGAGATTGACCCCAATCAAACCTGTCTCGCTGGTGATTATTTACATCAGGGCAATTTGTTTGGGATGACCGCCTTAAGTCCTGTCGATGATTTTTCACAATTGGAACAGCACCGCTTGATCTATGAGAGTCTGGTGAAACTCACACTTCACGAGGTGGGACACACCTTGGGGTTAAATCATAATTTTTATGCCAGCAATCTACATAGTTTCCAAAATATTCATGATAGATTGATTACGGAACCCGTTGGACTAACATCATCCGTTATGGATTATGTTTCCGCAAATGTAAGCGGAAATCCCAAACACCACGGTCAATTTTATTCCACTACGCCGGGGCCCTATGATATTTGGGCCATCGAATTTGGCTATACGCCATCTTTTGAGAGCGCGGTAGATGAAGAAGAAAGGGTCGAATTATTGTTGAGAAAATCTACTAAAAATGAGTTGGGTTTTGGCAATGATGCGGATGATATGCGCTCACCGGGAAAAGGAATTGACCCGCGGGTGAATGTGTCTGATATGAGTAATGATCCTGTGGCATATGCACAACAGAGGATGGATATTGTGAGATCTCTTTACCCTGGGTTAAAAGACCGTTTTGAAAGGACAGGTGAATCCTATCATGCATTTCGGGATGCATTTTTTATTCTAAACAGGGAATATGTTAATTCGGCTAATGTAATTTCCCGCTATGTGGGCGGCGTGTATATGGACCGCTCCCTAGTGGGTCAGGAAGATAGGGAAGAGCCCTTTATGCCCGTTCCGGAAGACAAACAAAAATGGGCCATGGCCTTATTGGGAAAATACATATTCGCACCCAATGCTTATGAAATTCCGGAAGGAATATATAATCATCTTCAATGGGAGCGCCGTGGATTCAGTGGCACCCAGGACCCAAAGATTCTTGATAAGGTTCTTGGCGCACAAAAAGGAATTCTGGACCATCTGCTGCACATGAATGTATTAAAGAGAATTTCAGATACGGAACTCTACGGCAATGAATACAGTTTGAATGAAATGATGGGCGATCTCACTTCATCATGTTTTTCTGCGGATGCTGCAAAAAATGTAAATGGAATGCGGCGGAATCTTCAGGTAGAATACACAGAGCGCTTAATCCGTATAGTACAAAACAAAGGAAAGGTTAAGTACGATCATTTAACCGTTGCAGCCGCTTTTGAAAATCTGAAGAAGATAAAAAGATACACTTTAAAATCCAGCGGGGTGGACGAAGGTACGAAGGCACATCGCAAGTATTTAACCTATAGAATCGACAAAATTTTAATAATAAATTGATTGTGAAAAGGTATAATAGTGAAAAATTCAAACTTTCTTTTATTAATCTGTTTAATGATGAGTTGTACAAATATGAAAAATGAGTCACTTGATAAACATCCACTGGATAAATCTGAAGTCCGGAAACTGACCCTGGATAATGGCGTAAGAGTTTATCTTCTTTCGGATCCGAATTTTAATGTATCCGCCGCATCCATGGTTGTGGAAACGGGCTCACTTGAAAACCCCAACGATCGTGAAGGGCTGGCTCACTTTTTAGAACATATGCTTTTTTTGGGTACAGAAAAATATCCCGATGTGGATGAGTATTCTTCCTACTTAAGAACTTTTGGGGGATACTCAAATGCCTATACAGCCAGCGACCACACCAATTATCAATTTCAGGTTTTGCCGGACGGATTTGAGGGCGCATTGGACATGTTTGCCCAATTTTTTATTCATCCGCTTTTCACAGAGGAATACACGGCGAGAGAAGTGAATGCGGTGAATTCCGAACACCAGAAAAATATCATGAGTGACACGTGGCGCCGGCATCGAATTTTAAGCCAATTTGTAAAAAAAGGTCACCCGGCAAGGAAATTCTCAACAGGAAACCTTGAAACTTTGGGTGATATCACGAGCGAAGAATTGATCAATTTTTATAATAATCATTATAGTGCAAACCGTATGGGGCTGGCTCTGTTGTCAACCCACTCTCTGGATGATATGGAAGCGTGGACACGCCAGTATTTTTCTGATATTAGAGATCACAATTTGGAGAGAACCAAACATGACCCCAATCCACTTGAAAAGAAAGAAACATTCAGGCTGGTGCAGATTGATCCAGTAAAAGATTTGCGAGACTTGGAAATCAGTTTTTCCCTTCCAAGCACCCGGGATATGTATGAAAGCAAACCGGGACGTCAATTGGGATTTATTCTTGGACACGAGGGTGAGGGCAGCCTTTTGTCTTATTTGAAAGATAAAGGCTGGGCACGATCCCTATCAGCCGGTGCTGGCTCGGAAACGAAAGAATACGGCTTGGCCAATATCCGCATCGGACTTACGCAAAAAGGTCAAAATGAATACAAAGAAACTGTAAAAGCAACCTTAGATTACATTGCGCTCATGAAAGAGTCGGGACATCAATCTCATGTGTTTAATGAATTGAAATCCATGGCTGCTCTGGAAGAAATTTATGCAAACAAAGGGGAAGGTATGTGGCGCGCCACCCAATTGGCAAACGAAACCATGATGTATCCTTTAAAAGATGCAGGACGCGTCAACTATATCTATAGCGA
>DQOT01000158.1 GCA_015658495.1 Fidelibacterota bacterium
ACCGAGAAATCCTAAAGTTAAAGATAAAATGCCCACTGTAATTGCATAGGGCATTTGGGTTTTTACATGGTCAATATGATCAGATGCACACGCTGTGGAAGACAATATTGTCGTATCAGAGATTGGGGAACAATGGTCACCAAAAACTGACCCGGATAAAACTGAAGCAAATGTGGCTAAAAATATGGGTGATTCAACAGTTGCATTAGGTGACATATTCAAAAGATGCATTGCCATAGGCACAACTACCGGAACCAAAATAGACATGGTTGCCCAGGAAGATCCGGTTGAGAAACTTATGGCTCCAGCCGTCACAAACGTAATGAATGGGAGCAGAGCCGGAGACAACACATTGGAAGAAATACTCACCAGATATTCTGCTGTTTTAAGATCTTTGCACACTGAACCGATCGTCCAGGCCAAAACCAAAATAATGCAGGCCATGATCATGGATCGCACACCGTTCACCCACGCATCCAATACTTTTTCCAAAGACAATATCTTTTTTCCTATGGATAATCCAATGGCAGTGATACTGGAAAAGGAAGCGCCCCAGATGAGACTGGCATAGGGATCCGATGCACCAATAATGTCACGGAGTGTTGGATTTGGCATGTCAAGACTTCTCATTCCCGTAATAAATAAACCTCCCATGGTCACAGCAACAACAACAAAAATGGGAATGAAGGCATTGCTCCAATGGGATGATTCTGTACTTTCTGTTTCAGCCATCAAACTGGGATCGGATAAGGGCTTTGCCGTATCTGATAATACTTTTCCCGTAGTCATGGCCCGTGTTTCGGCCTGGTGCATGGGACCATATTCCCTTTTTAGAAACACATTCAGGAATATGAAAACCAAGGTCAAAATACAATAAAAAGAAAAAGGAATACTTTGAATAAATGTGAAATATGGATTAACCGTAACACCGAATTGCTTATACGGAATCTCTAATAAACTCATTTGAAAAACAGACCAACTGCTGATCACGGCAATACTGGCAACCGGCGCGGCAGTGGAATCAACGAGGTAAGATAATTTTTCGCGGGAGATTCGTGCTTTGTCTGTAAAGGGTCTCATCATGTTTCCCACCAGCAAGGTGTTAGCATAATCATCAAAAAATATCACGAGTCCCATGAATGCGGTGGCCATTTGGCTTCGACGGTTGGATGTTGCATATTTCCCAGCGGCGTCCACGGCACCTTTCATGCCACCATTGACTGTTATCACACCAATCAACCCGCCAAAGGCCAATGTAAAGATCAAAATAGACGCATGGCCATGGTCTGTAACAGAGGCTACAATATACGTGTCTAATGAGGTGGTTAAACCGGAAAGTGGATTTCCGGTAATCATGGATGCCCCCACCCAAATTCCCATAAATAGAGCCAAATGGGCTTCATGGGTGATGAGTGCCAGAATGATGGCTATCAAAGGAGGCCCGATCGATAACCAAGTTAATGATTCCCCATTAAGAGGGGGTGTCCCATTATCACCTGCAACGCCAAATCCTATCAACATGATACTTAATATTGAAAGGATTTTTAACAGTTTTACTATTTTCATGGCGAGAAAGTTAAACCCTGAGTATGTCTTTGCAAACGGATAAACAAGGTGCAAACAATTAAGGAACTAATACAAAAGGTTGATTCCTAATAATGACAATAAAATTGTATCAAAATTAATTTTCAAATCATATCCTCAATTACCAGGGTAGATTCATGATC
>DQOT01000084.1 GCA_015658495.1 Fidelibacterota bacterium
AAAAATCAAAATTGAAATGTTTCTTAATTTTTCAATAGTAAAAGGAATATTGATCGTTGGATTAAAGGGATTAGGGTAGGCATGGCCCAGTGAAAATTTATCGGGGACCAAATTTGATTCACTCGCTAATCCACCTTGGATAGTAAGTTGGAATTGGATTGTATCTGCTAGTTCACCGATTCCGAAATCAATAACCGTTATTGATATATTTGTTGATCCTACAAATGGTTCATATTCGATATGGACTAAAGATCCGGTCGTATGTCCATACACGGTTGCTACAACTGCAGATGTATCAAGCACCACTAATATTTGATGGATGTCTAACTCGTTTTCATCGCTGAAATTCACATAAAAATAAAAATTGTCTCCATTTTCAATGGTCGTATCGGGCAGTTCGACGATTACCGGTGCGGAATTTTCCGGGGGTGGTCCCGAAGATTTGGTGACCATTCTCAAATCATCAAAATATATTCGACCAGCTATTTCACTGCTCTGACTCGGTTTTAACAGAAAACCATCCAGGTAATATTCATCTCCATCCATCGATTGATCAGTACTGATCCAGTCTCCAACTTGTTCAGGGTTCCCTAAATCCCACTCTATCAGTTTCCAACCGATCCAATTCAGTTCTTCCCAAGATCGTATTTCAATTACGTCATCCGTTAATGAACCACCGGAATATTCATACAGAGAAATACTAAATAGGTTGTTGCTGCCGTCACCGTATAAATAAACCTGTATTACGTCGGATGTATCTAAGGAAATATCTGAAGGTGCACCGGCATTATGAAGCCTGAGAAATGAATTTGATGCATCAGAATCCCAAACAAATTTCAATGACCCTGATTTTCGTCCATTTGAATTCATACTTATTCCGGGAACGAATACAGAATTGTTATATCCAAATTGCGTCTGACTACCAATGATACCTGTTGTGGAACCACTTCCGTCAGGTTGCCACCATCCTGCACCTGAATTAAAACGATCCAAATATTCCTTGTTCGAATAATAATGCGGTGCAGTATTATATGAAAATGAAATGGGAGATGGAATTGAGTTTCCAAGAGTATCGGATATTCCATTCAAAATTATTTCACAGTTGGAATCGTTCAATAATGGAGCAAAAGACTTCAATGAAAGTGTTGTTATTTCATCAAGGGTATTTTGGATGAAATCAATGGTTAGCGGTTGACCATTGGATAAAATCTGAACGGTTGACTCATTAATGGATTCCAGGTCTATTGTTTCATCCCAGGTGAAATTGAATACACCCTCCGTATCGAAATAATAATCCAATGGAGGATGAAATTCTGTCACCTGCGGTCCCGTCAAATCTGTCGATTCCGTATGGAATTGAATGGTAATTCCATCTCCGCCTTCACCATCCATATTTCCATCAAACACCAATCCAATCACATCCATTAAATCGGCGGTGATTCCCATTTCGTATTCTTGGTCAAATTCCAATAAATCAGGAAATGATATTGAAACCAGTTTACCGCCGGCATCCCAGTGGTTCGACCAAACAATTGCAATCGTGTCCGGGTCGGGAATTAACGTAAAGGCGGAAAAAAAGGATGTTTGATCTATTTCATTGGAAAATTCAATTTTAATTACGGCGTTAACTGCAATGGTGTCACCGGGTATCAAATTAATATTAGTTATGATAGGTGGAAATGAAGGAATTTCATCAGTTATGGCTTGGGAGGTCTCCGTTGAGCCCACCCAGTACCGATTAAAATTTTGGCCAGATAGTTGATACGATCCCTGGTAAGGCTGCAATCCATCAAACGATAATGGAATTATGTAATCTCCCGTTCCAAAATGAACTTGGTGAATCAGGATGGATGCATCCGTACTATCAGATGGGCGAATGCTGACAACAATCCAAACGGGTTGGTCTTCTACTGTGTTTGTTTCAATTTCGATTAGGTAATCCAATTCACTTTCCTGGATTAGGGTTAAGTTTGGATTTGGAGGAAGTGCTGTTGTTGAATTATTGTATGGGATGGATCGGACAATTGATTTATTATCAAAAAAGGTTTCGCCAGCTTCCTCCCAATAAAGATAATCTTCCCATGAACCATAACTGAAAAATTGGAATCCATCCACAAACGCAACATTCCTGATAGCATTCACAATACCTGAGTGATTGTCCCAAACATTATTTTCAGCCAAAATATACGAACCAGGTCCTGCTGAAAATAATCGACCAGCTTCTATTCCTTCTTGAATGTAAGGTCCCCAACTCTGATTTGATCCCTGTAGCATTTGTACAAAGGAAGTGGGAGATGTCCAATGATAATGCATAGGGGTTAACTGGTCAATAAATCCTTCATTGAACCATAAGGCTCCATCTTGATAGACCGTACCATACCCCTGCCATCCTCCCCAGTTATATCGGCCTAATACAGCGGCAGAAAGTCTCACATGCGGTTTAACAGATTGTATAGAATCATGGAGCGTATGTACAAATTCTGTTACACTGAATCTCCACCAATCATCCCAAGTTGAAAAATCATCAGGTACCCCGTTAGAATAAGGATGATTTATATCATAAAGATATCGTCCTGTCCGCTGTTGCAATGAATTTAACTCTTCGTCAGAAATTGTACCGTCTATTCGCCTAAGTTCATCCTCATGGTCAATGTCAGTCAGGTTGTTGTCACTTGAATGTTCATTCCAGCGCACATAATCAAGGTGAAATCCATCAATATCATAATTATTGACAATTTCCATTGCAACATCCACAGTATAATTTCGAACATCAGCCAATCCGGGAGATAGAGCCCTGTAAGATGACATAGGGGTCCCATCCTGATCTCTGCATACCCATTCCGGATGAACCTGAGCAGGAGTCCCATCATATAAACTGGATGTTTGAAACGTGTTAAACCAGGCATGGAGTTCTAACCCTCTTTCATGAGCAGCATCCACCGCATAGTCTAAAGGATCAAAACCAGGGTTTTGGTAATTTGCATAATATCCCCAGGGCTCGAAGGATGATTCATAATAAGCGGTCCCGCTTTGCCTAACCTGAAAGAGTACAGACGTCATATTTGCGGCAGCATGGTTTTCTATTATTTCATCAATCTTTTCCATGGTAGCTGCAGAACTTTGGGATGGTCCAATGTATTCCCAGGTGATCACCCATGTGGCACGAAATTCGTTTTCAGTTGGCATGGCTCTCAAAGAAGACAAGAACATTGCTAAGGCAAATACAGTTAGAAAAGTCTTTATCATAATAGTCAAATTAAATTATTTTTAGGGATAGGAAAAGAAGCAGTTGATATAAGACAGCGGTCATTTAGTATTC
>DQOT01000375.1 GCA_015658495.1 Fidelibacterota bacterium
GCCTTACATGATTGTTGGCTCGCCCTGGCTGGGCACGTCTTTTCTATTGGAAAAGCTCAATAGCCAAGGGTTGAAAGGTGTTGAATTCAAAGCAGTGAACTATCGTCCCACCGGATCTATTTATTATACTCGTGTTCCCCAATATGATGGCCAGTCCTGCGGCGGAATTCAATTGATGATTACCGACCGGGATGAGTTCAGTCCACTTAATACCGCCACAACGATTATGTTATTGATTAACCAACTTCATCCCCGGGAATTCCAGTGGAAAGCGGATGGATATATTGACAAGTTGTTTGGTTCGGATTTGTTAAGGGTGTTAGCTGCGCAAAGGAAGCCACCTGATCATTTGCCGCCCCAATGGCTCCATGATGTTTTAAAATTCAACGAATTCAGGCAGCCTTTTTTGATCTATTGATGAAACTACTTTTCACCTTCCTTTTAGAGGCAGGTTTTTTGTTTGGGCAAATTCTTCCAACAGTCCCCAGCAATGTATTCCGCTTTTCTTTTGGAACCAGTATTTCAGAATCAAAATGGGAATTGGAAGAACAATCCTTTGATCTACGAGGAATCGGGCGACACTATTTTGACAATTTAACCCACAACGATTCCGTACGTTTTTCTTCCAATTATGACCTTTATCACAACGGCACCTTAATGCTGGATTCTGTGAATACGATTGAAGAATGGCTCACCCAATTCAATGTTGACCATGGATTTTCTTTACCCGTATTCGGCGCCCAACTTATTGATACATCAAAAGGTGTTTTTCCATCCGGCACGTTTTTGGAATCCCGGGATAAAAAGACAACCGGTAAATCATTTATGATTGAATATGGGATGTCCAATGAAGTTACACTAAGTGTATCCATTCCCATCCTGGATTCGTACATGATCGACCAATCCATTACAGATTATTCAGTGAATGGTATGGATGACGTGGATGTCCTTTTGAATTATCATAGCAATGCGAAAAATAATTTTTTTGATTTTATCAATTCGGGTAATTATTCCAGCTTAAGAAGGGGATTGAGAGACACGCTTACCGCCATTTACGAAACTTTTTATAAAAAGAGCAGTGAATATTCTGTCCTGTGGGCAACTCATGCTGACAATGATCCAATTAACAATCTCCTGGTCGATTCAAGGTTCATTCCGTCGGAGATCGGGAAAGATACAGTCTCCCTGGCAGATCTGATTTCCTATTATTATCCTGACCAAAAAACGGGTTCCGGGGTGAATGATGTAACGGTGGGCGCCACCATTTTATTGAGAGGAAACCCGTCCTGGGCAACAGACGGCGGGGCTGATGCGCTCTATGCACAGATCTTTTTAGACATTCCCTATGGGAAGACACTTTCTTCCTTTAAAGCCGGTTCAAAGCAATTCAAGGAAGCAAAAATCGGAAGCGGGGTCAGCAGATGGTCCGTTGGATTCTATGGAAATTCGGGGTTAAAAGGCAGCGCCAAAGGACAGCTGTATTTCCAAATGCTCATTAAGAATAGTACGCCGGAAATCCTGAATACACCGGTAGGACTTTTTTCCGGCGGGCATACGCACCCGGATTCCATCATGAGTCAGATTGGCAATACCTATAAATTTGATCAGGGCCTGGGATTTTTCTTACGGGCCGGGGGAGAATTGGAGATGATACCAAACCAACTCCGGATCCGTACAGAGTTAAATTATACTTTTAAAGGGCAGGACCGCTTTGTTTCCCAGGATCCGGGTTGGGATAAATGGATGCAGGAACATGTGGGCTATAATTCATCATTTAAACGAATGGATGTCCGGGCAGAAATATGGTTCTTGAATTCCATTTCCAAGAATAGGATAGGTCCCATCTCTTTTGACCTGTATGCCGGCGTCCGGAACAGTATCATCGCTGATAATACATTTGATGGCTGGAATGTTTATACAGGGATGACAAGCTATTACCAGGGCTGGTAGGTTAAAAGATGTATGACCGGAAAAAAGTGTGGAGTTGGGCCTTTTATGATTGGGCAAATTCTGCATTTTCAACCACGGTCATGGCGGGATTCTTCCCCATCTTTTTTGAAAAATACTGGTCCAATCCGGACGATGTGATCCAGAGCACCTACCAGTTGGGTTGGGCCAATTCCATCGCATCAATCCTGATTGCAGCCATTTCTCCTTTTCTCGGTGCAGTTGCAGATCGTGGATCTGCTAAAAAGAAATTCCTGTTTTTCTTTGCGTATTTGGGTATTCTTATGACAGGTGGACTCTGGATGGTTGACCAAGGTGAATGGCAAACTGCTATCTTATTTTATGTGATAGCATCCGTTGGTTTTTTGGGCGGGAATATTTTTTATGATTCCTTATTACCATCCATCGCTACGAATGAGGACGTGGATTATGTTTCGTCATTGGGATTTGCTGTGGGATACATTGGCGGTGGACTATTGTTTTTGGTGAATGTGCTCATGTATCAATATCCAGAATGGTTTGGGATTGCCGATGCGCCCACCGCAATTAAATTATCATTTTTAACGGTGGCTGTCTGGTGGGCTATTTTTACGGTACCTATTTTATTATTTGTCCCAGAACCTGAGAATGAAAATTCTGTTCCCCTGCTTCTCGCGTTAAAAGCGGGTGCGAAACAGTTAAAGGAAACTTTTAACCATATCATAGAAATGAGAGTTATTGGTATGTTTCTCCTTGCGTATTGGTTCTATATTGATGGCGTAGATACCATTATTCGAATGGCCGTAAAAATGGGATCATCCCTGGGATTTGAAGCAGGTGATTTAATCGCTGCATTGCTCATGGTCCAATTCATTGCCTTCCCCGCAGCCCTGGCTTATAACCGCTTTGCTCAAAAGATCGGCACCAAGAATGCAGTATTTGTAGCCATTGGCGGATATGCAGGAATCACTTTTCTGGCCTATTTTATGAATGACCGTCTCCACTTTTTTGCATTGGCGGCATTGATCGGCTTGTTCCAGGGCGGCATTCAAGCCTTGAGTAGAAGTTTGTATGCACGACTCATTCCTGCGGGGAAAGAAGGAGAGTTTTTTGGATTTTACAACATGCTTGGAAAGTTCGCCGCAGTCATAGGACCGGTGCTAATGGGCTCGGTAACCTTGGTCAC
>DQOT01000182.1 GCA_015658495.1 Fidelibacterota bacterium
ATCCAATTTTTACCTGGTTTAAAAGAGCAGACGCATCATTTGTTTCAAGGGTAATAAAACGGAACAGGAGAAAGAAAACCGCACCAAAAATGGCAATCATAAATGGGATCAGGAAAAAAGAATAAAATAGGGTATAGATCCTGCTTGATTCTTTTTGTGATAATGGTGTTGTGTTTTTGTTCATTTTTTCAAAAGGTCTCAGACTTGATTATTTAAATCACCCTTCACTTTTAATTTTTCAATATCATTTTTTAAATGCTTTGTTAAATTTTGAAGACGCCGCACTTCCTTTTTCAATTTCATTTGTTCACCTAATAGGATCATGGCAAAGACCAGAACCAGAATGGAGATCATGGGTAATGTATCCATTACGACTCATTTTCGCTATCTTTTCCCTGTTTTAATTGCAATCCCAAAAGAATTGGAAAAAAAAACAGGAGTATGCATCCAACCAATAGCAGTCCCACCGCCCATTCCAGATTTCGCATAAGCCATTCGAGAGTTAACCATTCCATACTATCTATTTTAAAGTACCCATGTCACTAACGTAACATAAATTAAAAGTAAGAGCGTGCATATGATCATAGATATAACCTGTGTTTTTGTCATGCCTACTTTGGGTGCTTCAGACATTATTTCGCTGCCCGTTTTGCTTTGACAATTGCTGCTTTGATCTTTCCGCGTAAAACTCTGTTATCCAGAGCATTGACCTCATCCATATCGCCTTCCAATCCTTTGGCGATGAGTCGTTCCATCAATTGTTCATCTGTTTCGCCTGCATCTTCAGATCCACTTGTTGCTTCCGGAATTTCCGGCATGGCTGGCCGATCAATCGTACCCCGTTTAATTTTAACGATCATGGCTTTGGCTTTTCCGCGGGTCACTTTATCCGTGTGAGCATTCACCGTATCCATGTCCCCTTCTAATCCTTTATTCACCAAATAAGCCACCAGGTCCTCCGGGGATAATGCAGCAATTCCACCGCCACTGGATGGTGCAGCGCCACCGGCAGGTTTGTCGGGCTTCGAGGGAGTAATTCCAGTTCGTTTTGCTTTCGTTATCCCAGCTTTTGCCATGCCGCGGATGGGCTTTTCAGGGATGGCATTCACAAAATCCATGTTGCCTTCCAACCCCATGTTGATACCATAATCAATATAATCCTGTCGGGACGCAAATCCGCCAAATTGGTTTGCACCGCTATCCACACTGCCTGCTTCATCTTCTTCGGTCTTAAATTCTACCTTGGGAACGACGGTATCTAATTTTTGCAGGATACGTGATTTGGCGGGCCAGTTAAATTGCGTTAAAAATGAAAAAAGACCTTTGGATGTCCGTTTGCAGGTAACCCAAACCCCAAACTCTGTTTCTTCAATGGTAAAATGAACATATTCGCTGGTCAGTGGAGATGTTCTGAAAGTGAATCCGAATTCCTTTTCTTTTTCCAAGGTCATGATCCGGCACTTGAAATAAGGGGCGATGGTCCTGGGACGGATCTTAAAAAATGATCCGGGAATTAAATCAAGATGGGTAAAAGAATACTTGTGAACATAGCGGTCAATATCAATAACAGGTAAGGCACGCTGAATACCATAGAACCACACATTATACATATTCAAGGACGTGAGCATTTTCCACATGATCTCTTTGGTGGTGGAAAAATGATGTTTGACGATGCTTTCGCCGTCAAAGGGTTCCCAGGATGTCCAACTTTCGCCTACACCATTTTTAGGAACAAGTGGAGCTTGAAGTTTGGCCTCGGGCTGTGCGATACCATCAAACTCAAGATCTTTCGATGAATAATGCCGGATATTTCCGTCAGAAAATTCTATTTCATACTTGGTCGGGTAGAAATAGATCTTCTTTAGCGTGCCGCTTTCGCCTGTTTCGCGAATGGTACACTGCGTGCCCAGATTAATCCGGTTTAAATGCATTTTAAATTCCTTGATGATTCCATGGATTTAATTTGGTGAAAATTGTCCCCAACCCAGCCCTGAATTTAATAACTACCATCTCCTATTTGAAGCGGAAAAGTTTCATTCGATTCACTAAAAATGGCTCTAATTTTGCCGGCTGTTTATGAACACATTTCGCACATTTTCTTTTATCACCACCGCCATGACATATTTACTGATATTCGTTGGAGGATTGGTCCGTGTTGCCGGTGCTGGAATGGGATGTCCTGATTGGCCCAAATGTTTCGACCGGTGGATCCCGCCAACCAGCCTGGATCAATTGCCGGATCATATCGATCCTGCCAAATTCAATATCGTTTTAGCGTGGATAGAATACAGCAATCGTTTATTGGGTGCATTGGTTGGGTTAGCCATCATGATAACTACTTATTTAGCTTTTAAATATTATAGAAATGTCATTCGGATCACGGGGTCAGTCCTTGCTGCATTTTTTCTCACATTGGTTGAAGGGTGGCTCGGTTCTGTTTTGGTGGACACCGTATTAAATCCTATCACGATCACACTCCATTTATTATTGGCCTTGGTCATTGTAATGCTTTTGCTCTATTCCGCGCAGGAAGCCTTTTATTTGGAAAATCATGATTCCGAAAAGGGAAGCCGATATCCTCCTAATATGAAATGGATGTTCGGCATCCTGTCTATCACTTTGCTCGCTGAAGTTGTATTGGGGACAGAGATTCGGGGTGGATTGGAAATGATCCGTGAAGATAATCCTATGCTGGACAGCCAATTTTTACTCCGGATGTTAGGCCCCTTCAAATACATCCATACGATGCTTGGATTTATCATCTCGGGATTATCTGGATTACTTTGGCTCCGTTTAGTGAAGCAGTCCCAAAATCCATCCACAATTATGATTCAATCATCCACGGCTATTTTAGGATTGGTCATAACACAGATCATCATGGGGGAACTATTGGTATTCCTCGATGTTATTCCGCTCATTCAACTTTTTCATATGTGGGTGGCATCCTGGATACTTGGGCTTGTTATGATCCAATACACCGCATGGAACCAATCACAATTGGCACATGAATAAAAATAGTCTACTCATTTTAATGTCTGTCATTCTTTTGGGCGCCGGCGCTACCTGGGTGATCCAAAAAGCAAATTCGTCCCATGATCTCCCAGTGATCAAAGATGTTCCCTCATTTTTATTTAAAACACAGGATGGAGAATCATTTTCTGAAAATGAGCTGAAAGGGAAGATCACCGTGTTAGATTTCATGTTCACAACTTGCGCAGGTCCTTGTCCCATCATGACAAATAACATGGCACATCTCTATCAAGATTACACAAATGTTGAGGAAGTCCAATTCGTTTCCATCACGGTGGATCCAGCCGTGGATAATGAAGAAATCCTGAAACAATATGCAAACGCCAATGGCGTGGATGATGATCGCTGGCAATTCCTAACTTCGGACATTGATGCGATCAAAGATTTGAAGAAGAATGGATTCATGTTGTATGCCGATGAATTGCCCCGTGGACACGCGATCAAATTTGTATTGATCGACCCCAAAGGAAGAATCCGGAAGTATTATGACGGGACGGACAAAGCCAGTATAGCTGTCCTGCGAAATGATTTGAACAATCTGGTAAAGGAAATTCGATCTTAAATGAAACGTGTCCCGCCTAAGGCCAATTCTTTGCCAGCTGCTTATTTTGAGTTGACCAAACCCAGCATCACCTTTTTGATATTGGTCTCAACCGCATTGGGATATTATCTCGGAGCCGGTGGAATTGATAATTGGTCTAGATTTTTTATCACCTTGATCGGTTCCGGATTGGTCTCATCCGGTGCAGGTGCATTGAATCATTTTGCGGAGCAGGAATCGGATCAACGCATGAATAGGACAAAATCCCGTCCTATTCCAACAGGAATGATTTCTCCAAATCACGCCATGTTCTTTGGAATTGCGATCACGCTTTTGGGTGTGGGAATACTTTTTTTCCTGATCAATGAATTAACAGCGATCCTGGCTCTTATTACAACTTTGTTGTATTTATTCATTTATACTCCATTGAAAAAAATTACCTGGCTCAATACATCTATCGGAGCGATTCCCGGTGCCCTTCCACCTTTGGGCGGTTGGGTGGCAGCCACTGGAACGCTTAACCCGGAAGCATGGATCCTCTTTGGAATACTATTTTTATGGCAGCATCCCCATTTTTATTCCATCGCGTTTATGTGCAAAGAAGATTATAAAAGAGCGAATCTGAAAATGCTCCCGGTCCTCGAAACGGATGGGAAACGAACCAACCGCCAGATTATTTGGCATGCCCTGTTATTAATCCCCGTATCCTTGATGCCGTCTTACATCGGCCTATTGGGCATGACCTATTTTTGGGGTGCGCTATTATTAGGAATAGGGTATCTTGTATCTGGTTTCCCTTTGGTTAAAAATTATTCACTGGGAAATGCCAAATTTCTTTTGAAAGTATCTGTGGTTTATTTACCGGCACTGTTTGGTATGATCATCCTGGATAAAATGGTGTGATATGAAAACAGATCAATTTTGGACTCGTATTATATTTATTGTGTCTGCTGTCATCAGTTTAGCTGTGGCATTTCTCATTTTAGGGCCAAGACCCGAGGGCATTGAAGGTTCACTGGATGTATCTATGCTACCGTTGGTTAATGCTTCCTTGAATGGATTAACTATTCCTCTCTTGATATATGGATTTATTTTGATTAAGAAGAAGCAAAGGGACCATCATCGAAATGTGATGCTAACAGCATTTGGAACATCATCATTATTTCTTGTATCCTATGTGATCTATCACTGGTTCAAAAGTGGCCCCAAAATGTATACCGGCGATTTTTCGATATTTTATTATATGATTCTATTAACGCATATCATTCTGGCTGTGAGCATTATTCCGTTGGCATTATTGACCTTATACAGGGGGTGGACTTTCCAGATTGATAAACATCGAAAAATTGCAAAAATCACGTTTCCCATTTGGCTATATGTATCTATTACTGGTGTTATGATTTATCTTATGTTGTACTGAATTTCATAATTTTTTACTTGTATTATATTTGTATTCATATATATAGTCCATTACCTTAAGAAACAAATAACCTATCAACAAAAAAAGAGGTAATCATGACAAGATCAGAAATCGTAATTGATTCCCTAAATAACTCCCGATATACCATTCAACAATGGTCCCAAATTTTGGGTGTTACTCGCGATACCATCCATAAATGGTTAAATGGAGTCAACAGTCCAAAACGTGCTACGGTGAATCACATTGCTGAAACTCTGGGAAAACAAGCCTTCTTTGCTGAAAAGGATGATGTTCAGTTTAAAGATACTGGCAATCCTGCTCCCGAACTTGACCTTGGCAAAAAATCCCACGCTCCGACAGGTGCAACATCTGCTCTGGTTGATGAATTGATTGCACAGGTTCAATACCTTCGGAATCGTGTTCAGGAACTGGAAGCACAAGCATAATTAATATTCCAGATTGATTACGAATATAAAAAAGGCTCGCATTTGCGAGCCTTTTTTGTTTTGAGATATCACAATTACGTATGAATGGATTGTTGGATAGAAAATGGGAGAAGGAAGATGGGAAATGGTGATTGGCAGTTGGTGAGCCGTGGTGAAAGGGTGGTTGGAATATTGGATTGCTGGATGAATGGAATAATGGATTGGTGGGAAATTAGCAGTTTAATAAACATGAGTATTATTCCTTGTACTCCAAAATTCGAGCTCTAAAAAAAGAACAAAAACTCTATTTATGAGACTGGTCTATCCTGGAAGAGATAGGATATAAATTTGAAAATCTTGTTGCGTGTTAATTACTGAAATGTTGTCATTTAAAAGAAGATACGGTAGGATATAATATGGAATTGAGATTCATCCGGGATACAGATAAACGAGCAATTGATTTTGTTATTCTCCAAGATAAAAAACCACTTTTTGCCGTTGAATGTAAAACCAGCGAAAGAGATTTGAGTCCCGCCATCAATAATTTTAAAGAGCGAACCGAAATACCATCTTTTTATCAGGTTCATACTGGGACAAAGGATGTCTTAAAAAAAGGATGCAGAATTTTACCATTTACGATATTTTGTAAAGAATTGGGAATGCCGTAAGGATGGTGATTGGTTTTGTGTAGCTGGTTGAATGGTTGATTGGATTTAAAATGGGTGGCGAAAGACGTTTGATGGAAAAAAGAATTACAATTTCTTCACCAATCCACCATATTGTTTATCAATCTCAAATCCATGTCCAAAGAAGAATTTCTCCACATAAAAACCAACCGTAATGACTTCAACCCCCCGATGCTTCATCCGTTTATAAAAATCCTCCATCAATCGTTTGCTTAATGCGATCCCGCGATATTTTTCCCGAACAGCAACCCATTCCAAATGGATGCGATTCTTTTCCATGTTTTTCCAATACAATCCACCGACCATTCGATTACGGGAATTAAACATAAACAGGAAATCGTGCTGTGCAGTAAAGGTCCCGGATAGAGATGATTCCGATAATAGGGAATGGAATTGACCGATCTCCTTGGGCAAAAAGGGTGGACGAATTCGATAAACATGACCATCCATTCCTTCTGTTTGAAATACCAAATTCAACCGATTATCCTCGCCATGAGTTGTGGTGACCAACTCAACATAATCGGCAGCATCAACATGGGGGAAAAGCATCCGGGCCAAGTAAAATTTTTCTTTTTCGCTTAATTTTACATTGGACTGAATTTGCGTGATCCGTTCCTGCAGATTCCATGGACTCAATTTCTCTTGTCTCATATCCTGGATCATGGACTGAAATTCATAAACCAAATCTGGATTTTTCTCTTTAAAACAGGTCATCATAAAAAATCGAACGCGTGTTTCCGGATATTCATTCATAAGCGAATCCAATTCATAATCCTGATATAATGCTTGGAGGATGGATGCGCGGGCTTTCAAGGTTGCATGGGGATTCAGGTCCAGCCAACGCTCAAAACGAAGGGATGCAAAAACCACCGGTTTCGTCAAAACACCAAATTTTTCTATATCATTCAGGAAGCGGTCAATTCGATCCACACTACAGCCCAAACTTTCAAATTTCTTTCGGATAGTTCGCTGTTTTAGATCCGTTTTGAGTTGGTTTAAAATTTCTTTCCCTTTTTTCATTTTCACGGCCTGGAGCGTGGCGGTAAAGATGACTTCCCAGTCAGACATATGCTTCAGTCCTTTATATTTTTCTTCTGTCCGAACGATATAATCCGTGAATAAGGATAAAAAATGGTCTGCCACTGATTGCGTTGGTTTTCGTCCTGAAATTGAGATCAACCGAGTGCCTGTGGAATAATCATGTTGCGGGATCACAAGGTTTGCAGGTGAGGGCGGCTGAATCGATAATTTGAATTCGGTTCGGTTCCAGAATTCCTGATAAGCCTGAATCCCATTCCAAATAAAATGAAGCCACCGCATTTGCCACCGATCTACTTTTGACTCATCTTTGATATCATCTCTGTTCCGTTCAAGATAGGCTGTTAATGTCTCGCCGTGAATATATTCTTCTGTGTAAAGTTGATATTCCGGCCAATATCCACCAAAATTTTCCACCAGCGGTTTATCCTTAAATCCGGCTCCCATGTTGATAAGCCATTTGATCTCATCTTCGAGAAAAGACCGTTCCCAGCCATCATTCAGATTCACAACAAGATTATGCGTTCCGAGAGATCGTGTACGAACCAAAATCCTGAATACGCTTTTATTATTTCGTGACCCCAAATGGGTTATCCAGACACTGTTTTTTGGGATATCATTCAGTCCGACGATACAATTGGAAGAGAAGAGGAAGATCGACTCCCGAATCATGGATGTTTCTTTAATGGCTTCCATCAGCCTCTTGCGGTGAATGGATTTTACATTCTCCTCAAAAGTGACCACATCATCCCAAGTGTATTCTTCGCCTGTTTCACGATCGATGGTCAGTTTAGATGATTTACCGATCCAGGTTCGAAATCCTTTTATTAAAGCGTAATACGCCTTTTGGGCAGTGGAGAAAAGGGGTTTGGAAACATCAGAGATTTGCCACCAAATCAGTTCCGATCTGGCCCAGACAAATCGGGTGGGGTGTATCGTGCCGAAATCTGCAACCATGAGCAAAACGGTTTGAATGAATTCCTGGTCAACGGATCCAGATTCCTTGAGATTTAAATGGGCTTCCTGTAAATATTTGATAAAAGCACGATAATGTTCATCGCTAGCTCGATTGATATTGAAAGAAAATCCTTTTGACCGGTCCTGCTCTTTTTGAAAGAGGTAGGCATCCCGGAGCATGGAAACGAGGAAATCCCCAGATAAAAGCGGCGTGAGTGCTTCAATTAATTTGATGCGAAATGACGGATTTGAATGAGTTTGATAATTCAAAAAGGTATCTATCACAACGCCGGACCAATTCCCAAGATCACCATCAACGATTTCTGTTAATAGATTAAATACACCAGGATCGTCTGCCAAATATTGCCGAACTGTATAATGAAGATTATAAAGTACAATATCATATTTATTGTCCGGGATGACAGGTGAAAAGGAAGTTCCAATCTTGGGCTCATGTATTTGAACAGCACTGTAATGTTCCGCTTCCTTCAACCGGAAAATGGGTTCCCCGGTAAAATCTGAAAAAGGAAAATTCCCCAACCAGAGCGATGGAGACTGAATAAATGCGTCAAATTCGAAAATATCAGAATCAATAGTGTAGGTAAAATCACCCACTTGGATCTTGGATCCAGCCCAGGATAATAACAGAGTTTCGGTTTGTCCCTTAATTGATACTTTCTGCCCATCCCACCCCACATTTGTTCGCACGGTTCCAATCTCACGCAATAGCCAATTCGGGACTCGAATCTCTTTTGAACCGGAATGAAGTGGCACATAATTTTTTTCATACAATGGTTCAATAATGTGGGCAAAATTCTTTAATACATTTTTTCGATTAAATGTTTCTTTGGGTGTCAATTCACCTTTTTCTGCAGAGAAATCCCTTTTGATGATGACAAAATTCACGATCCGTTCAAACGGGGACAGGAAACTGTTCACCGATAAGATCATGGAACTGTACAAATCACGAATGGTTTGAGTGTCTGCCGTTTCAATATTAATGGGGGAATTTTTCGTATCAGGATAAATCAAAACTGTATTGAATTCCCGGCCATCGCCCACGAGAAAAATGGATTTGACTGAATCAAAATCCTGGAACAGATTCTCGATCTTTTGGGGTGCAATGGTTTGACCACGACTGTTTTTGTAAATATCCTTTTTCCGATCGAGGATAAAATAATGCCCATCTTTCTCTTTAAAAATATCACCTGTGTGGAACCAGCCATCAACGAATACATCTGCATCATCATCCTTATAATATCCTTTCGTCACGTAGGATCCTTTCAGGCACAATTCTCCGTCGTCAGCGATTTTTAGGGTTATTCCCGGGAGAGCCGTTCCAACAGAATCGATCACATATTCAGCCGGTGGCGTCATGGTGATGCCCCCAGTGGCTTCAGTCATGCCGTATCCGCTCAACACACTCAAACCATGGGTTTGGTAAAATTTGAAAATATCCGGATCTAAATAACCTGCAGCAGATAATCCCCATTTCAATTTTCCGCCGGTAACAGATTTTAATTTTTTCTCAATGGCTGCATTGTCCTCAGAATCTAGGTCCAATTGTTCTTCTAGCATTTCGTAGAGTTGAACCCAGCGCTTGGGAATACTGATAAAGATAGATGGCTTCACCATGGGAAAATCTTTCAACAATGAATTGAATGCGGGGGATTCCGCGAAAGAATAGGTGGCACCCCAAAAAATACTGCCCATCAATTCAAAATAGCGTCCGAAGGTGTGGAAGAGTGGCAGGGAACACAGAAACGTATCATCCGATCCAAATTCAGGCAAAGCCAATGCACGGGCAAACCGTTTACTCATCATATTAATTTGATTAAACGTGATCCCTTTTGGATTTGCCGTGGAGCCCGAGGTGTACATAATGGTCTGGGTGCGATCCGTAGACACAAAAGACAATCGCTGTTCCACATCAAAATTTTGTGTCCGATCCCGATTTTCGAAAAATGTTTCCCAATCCATGACATTTCCATGAATCAGGTTTGGATCATCCACGGCGATCACAGAAATGTCATGGTTGTGATGAACTTCATTCCACAGGCGAATGGCCGTTTTTCCGCCCACAAAGAGGTGAGACACTTCTGATTGATTTAAAATAAAAGATAAATGTTCGGATGTGGAATTCAGCGGAATGGGAATGACACGAAACCCAAAAGACAAGCAAGCCAGATCCACAAGAACACCATTCAGTTGATTATGGGTAAGTAATCCGATCACCGGTGGCTCTTCCGGTTTCTCTAAAACAGAAAGTGCTTTTCCTGTGAATTGTATTTTTAACCAAAGTTTCTTATAGGATAATGTTGTTAGATCATCACCGTGAATCATATTAAAAACAGTTATATCGCCATACCGTTTTGCCCGTTGTTCAATCATGTATCCGGTATGGAATTGGGAAAGATCAATGAGTTGAACAACTCGTTCCAACCATTTTTCGCTTACCTTGGCTTGGGAGATTGTTTTTGCCACGGATTGAAAATGAGCCAGATCAAGAAACTGATGCATAATATCCCGATCCGGTGATTGATCGATACAATCATTTACCAAGCGGATCAAAGCATCGGCGTTCAGTGTTCCCTTATTGGCTTGGGAAATGGTTTCGTTAATCCGGGTTTGGAGTCCTGTGTCCATAGGAGAAATTAATGGAGAGTTTTTATGAAAATTGAAGACAAATTGATTTAAAACAATGAAAAGCAGTGAATTCAGGAAATGAGAATATTCTTAAAGAAAATAGGGTTTTGCATTTTTATTTCTGCCATGATTCTGGCAATAATTGGTCTGATTATTTTCTTTACCCAGATATTAATCGTAGAAGGCAATACGAAGGAGATCAAAAAATAAAACATTGTAAAATATTTTAACCCCCTTTGGTCCTCCTTGTGTAGACCGGGGAGATGGTTGACAAGTGTTCGGAGACATGGTTAACACTTTACTAACCTGGTACGAAAAATCAAAATAATGTGGTTTTAAAAAAAGTTCATCATCTTAAAATAAATACTGCCTTTTTACCACTTATTTATATTATAATTTTGTCAGTCCAAAAGGGACAACACAGTATAGAATCATGGATGCATTAAACAGAATCAAATTTTTAGAAGATCGTCTCCATCGTCTGAGCGAGATCGGCATGGCCCTTTCCACGGAAAAGAACACGGATCGGTTGTTCGAGATGATCCTGGAAGAAGCCAGGAAGATCACCTGCGCAGACGGCCGAACCCTCTATTCCATGAATAAGGAAGGGAACCTGAATTTTGAAATCATGTGTAACGATACCATGAATACAGTCATGGGTGGCACCTCTGGAGTGGAGATTCCTTATTATCCAGTAAAACTTTGGATCGATAACCAAACACCAAACCAGAAAAATGTATCCGCTTATGTTGCCCTCTCAGGGAGAACAGTAAATATTGTGGATGCCTATGAGGAGGAAGGATTCGATTTCGAAGGGACCAAGAATTTTGATAAAAAATCCGGGTACCACTCAAAATCATTTCTCACCGTACCGCTCAAGAATCATGAGAATGAGATCATTGGCGTTATGCAGCTTATCAACGCCCGGAATGATCACGGTGAGGTGATCTCATTCAATGTGGAAATGCAGGAACAGGTTGAATCACTGGCATCCCAAGGTGCAGTGGCGTTAACGAATAAGCGATTGGTAGAGGAATTAAAAACACTCTTCGAAGCTTTTATTAAATTGATTGCTACCGCCATTGATAAAAAGTCGGAATACACAGGGGGGCATTGTAACCGTGTACCGATAATCACCATGATGCTGGCAGATGCGGTGGCTGAAATAACTGAAGGAAAATACAAAGATTTTTCCATGACGGCTGACGAACGATATGAACTATACATCGCAGCATGGCTCCACGATTGCGGGAAAGTTGCCACGCCGCCCCATGTGGTAGATAAGGGCACCAAATTAGAAACAATCTTTGACAGAATAGAATTAATTAGGACTAGAACCGAACTGTTGAAGCGGGATGCGGAAATCGCTTTTTTAAAACGACAGTTGAATGGGCAGGCCTCAAACAATTTTGACGATGAATTCAATAAAACGATCCGGCAGATTGAAGAAAATATGAAATTTTTAGAAGGCTGTAATGTTGGTGGCGAATTCATGAAACAGGAACTCCGGGAACGGGTCAAATCCATCGCTAAACAAAAGGTCAAATTATACGGGAATGATCGGGATTTTCTGTCTGAAGAAGAGGTTAACAATTTGAATATCCCTAAGGGGACTTTGCTTCCTGAAGAAAGGGAAATCATTAACGATCATATTGTGATCACTATCGAAATGCTGGAGCAATTACCCTATCCGAAACACCTGAAAAATGTACCGGAGTTCGCTGGCGGTCATCATGAGAAGATGGACGGTACCGGATATCCGAAAGGATTGAAGGCGAAACAAATGTCCACCCAGGCAAAAATGATGGCTATTGCGGATATTTATGAAGCACTCACAGCAGCAGATCGGCCTTACAAGGAAGGGAAAAAATTATCAGCTGCCATGCGTATCATGGGATTCATGAAAAATGATTACCACATCGATGTGGACTTGTTTGAGATCTTCGTGAGATCCGGTGTTTATAAAAAATATGCGGAAGAGCATGTGGCAAAAACACAAATTGATGAGGTAGATGAAGCATCCGTTTTGGGGTAAAGAATGAATTTAATTTCCTTATCAAAATACGAACTGAGAGATCAATTAATTTCCCTGATGGATACAGTGGTACACCATCTGGAAACAGATCCGGATGTGGATAAATTCCTGGATGAGACAGATCTATTTGATGAGTGGGAAAAAGTGCTCCCGGATGCGGAATATCCCATTTTTATCATGGCCGTATTGAATAATACCCGACGGGATTCCATTATGGATACAATTATGGATGCGATATTGGAAAAGGGCGAAAGTGCCGAAATTCCTGAAAAAAATGTATCCGAAGCCAAACCGGCACGGTCCCACGTGGGAGAACACCCTTTCAATTGATCCATTCCCGGATTGTTCTCTTCACTCTCCTGAATTAAATTTGCTTCTATGACACCTGATATTGCTATCATAATTGGCTTACTTGCTTTGGGATTTATCCTTTTTGTAACAGAGATATTTTCCATCGATGTTACTGCCATGATCCTGCTCTCTATCCTGTTCCTCTTCGGATATCTGACACCGGAACAGGCGATCTCTGGTTTTTCCAATCCTGCAGTCCTTACCATAGCCTTCTTATTCATTTTAAGTCATGCACTCCAAAAAACCGGCGTTTTAGAATATCTTGTAATTCGGATCAATAAGATCGCTGACCGCTCCAGGTTCCTGGGAAGAGCCGTTTATTTATTCACCATTGGTTTGGCTTCTGCGTTGGTGAATAATACAGCCATTGTTGCCATTTTCATGCCCGTGACGATTCGGCTGGCCCATAAATATAAATTGAGTCCTTCCAAGATGCTAATCCCATTGAGTTATGCTGCCATTTTAGGAGGAACACTAACTTTGGTGGGTACATCCACGAATCTGTTGGTGAATTCCATTTATTCAGCAAATCCCAATGTTGAGCCCATGGGTATGTTTGAATTCACGCGATATGGCGCAATTTTGATGTCCATCGGATTACTCTATATTCTTTTTATTGCACCCCAATTACTACCATCCCGAACGGTTACATCCAGTTTAACCAAGAGTTATCGTTTGGGTGGATATTTGACGGAAATGAAAATAACAGCGGAATCACCCTTGGTGGGGACAACTTGTTTAGACCGTGGCATCAATAAGCATTACGATGTGATGGTTTTGGACATTCTTCGGGATGAGAAAATGATTACATCCAATATTCGCCAGACATCATTGGAAGCAGGTGATATCCTGTTTGTCCGGGGAACCCTGGACAATTTTCTGCGCATGAAAGAAGTGGAAAAAATTACTTTATTAACTGACGAAAAATTGACACAACAAGAATTGGAAAAAGAAAACAATGTATTGGTGGAATGTTTGTTAACGGAAAAATCGGACTTGGTGGGTCACAGTCTGATGAATTCGAATTTCCGTCGCCGATTCGGCACATTCATTCTGGCTATCCGTCGGGAAGGTACCATTTTTCGGAAAAAGGTTGCACATATCGTCCTTCAAGCATTTGATACGTTTTTGGTTTATGGTCCCTTAAATAAGGTAAATGAATTATCCAAAGGAGGAGACTTTATTGTGTTGGGAAAAGTGGAAGCCGAATTACGAAAACAACGTTTTTGGTGGATGTCCATCGTGGTAGTTTTGGCTGCGATTGGATTGGCAGCTGCGGGCATCATGCCCATTGTGAAAGGGGCCATGATCGGGGTTGTCTTATTGCTGGCTCTTAAAGTTTTAACACCGCAAGAAGGATACCAATCCATCCATTGGCAAGTGATCATCCTCATCGCTGCATTAATTCCGGTTGGGATTGTGGTCCAATCATCCGGGACGGCAGAATGGATTGGCGGATTCATTTCATCCGCCGTACGAATGGTACCTGTTGAATGGCAACCCCATGTTTTGTTAGCATTGATCTATTTGATCACCATGATCTTGACAGAAGTTTCCTCCAATGCAGCCACCGCAATTATCATGACACCTATCGCATTGGCTGTAACCCAGCAAATGGGATTGGAACCAAGGGCATTCATTTTTGCCGTAGCGTTTGCAGCTTCCGCATCTTTTATAACCCCGGTCGGATACCAAACCAATTTGATGGTCTATGGTCCCGGTGGATACAAATTCAGTGATTATATTCGTGTTGGATTTCCTCTGGCATTGATATTCTGGTTCACCGCCATTTACTTTTTACCGATACTTTGGCCAGTTTAAAAATGAAATTATTTATTAATATTAGTACGACTGCACTTGCTATAATTTTTCTATGGAATTGTGGAAAAAGTAATCCTGAAACCATTCCAACCATGACTAGTCCTCAAGGGGAAAAACTGTTATCTAACCAAGATTATATATTTCTGGATGTGCGGACAGAACAGGAACATGATGTGGGCCATATCCCCAATTCGACCCATATTCCCGTGGGATCACTGGAAACAAGAATTGATGAAATTGAAAAATTCAAAGACAAGAAAATTGTTGTGTATTGCCGAAGTGGAAACCGATCTGCAAAAGGAACAACAATTTTAATTAAATCTGGGTTTGAAGCTGTGAATTTGTCTGGCGGGATGCTGCAGTGGAAAGGGCCAGTTGACAAAAAATAAATGGAGTAAAAAATGAATTACGGTTATCAAAAAACTGTTAAAAGATCCTTCGAAGATGTGGATGGTGCACTTCGAAATGCTTTAATGGATGTTGGATTTGGAATCATTACGGAGATTGATGTTCAAAAAACGTTTAAAGAAAAATTAGATATAGATTATATCAAATACCGGATCTTGGGTGCTTGTAATCCAACCTTGGCCAAACAGGCATTGGATCACCAACCGGAAGTAGGCATGCTCCTGCCCTGCAACGTGATCTTTTGGGAAAACGAAGATGGAACAGTTACCATTTCCGCCGTAGATGCGGAACAGCAACTCAAAGCAACAGATCAGGAAGACCTGGTTCAATTGGGCCGCGATGTGGACGGGTTACTTCGTCAGGCGGTGGATTCAATTTTGTAAATGCATGGAGCACTTTGTGTTTACTTGCTCATCAAATTAGCTGCCAGACTAAATTGCCAGGTCCCAACCCTATACTATTATTATAAAAATAAAACAGCCATAATCGAAGAGCTGATAGAAGAGGGGTTCGGTATGCTGAATGAACAAGATGAAATCATCGCTGCCAAATCGCTCACCCCCCTTGAAAAGATAGAAGTTTTTTTCATCATTATTCTAACAGCGTAAGAATAAATATTTATCTTAAAGTGAAGATAGCTGGTAACTAAGGAATTAATGGATAATTCAATGCGACCTAATTCGTTCAAAACTTTGAAACATACCTTAAGCTGGCTGTATGTGTGGGGTATTGCTTTTGGATATATTGAGGCAGCCATAGTCATCTACCTCCGAAAAATTTATTATCCTGATGGATTTAGGTTTCCCATCGTATTGGCAGACATCGATATTGCCGCTGTGGAAATGTTGCGGGAGTTAATGACACTGATCCTAATTCTGGCAGTGGCAGAATTGACCTTCCGGACGTTCCTTAAAAAATTTGCAGCATGTATGATTATCTTCGGGATATGGGATATTTTCTACTACCTTTTCCTGAAGATATATCTGGATTGGCCTGAAAGTTTTTTCACATGGGATATTCTGTTTCTCATCCCGTTGCCTTGGGTTGGCCCTGTACTGGCACCAATACTTGTGTCCTTAGCACTAATTTACGCTGGTATTGTTATCCTAGTAGATATGAATAGGGGTTACAAGTTTCAGTTCGATAAAAGGTTTTGGATAATGGAAATAATAGCAGGAATCATCATCATTATTTCTTTCATGATATCCGGGACTGTTGTTATAAATCAAACGATTCCAGCATCCTTTCCTTGGATTATTTTCCTAGTAGGTTTGTTTTTCGGGTTGGTGGTTTTCCATTATTGTCTGGTGAAAGATTCGAATGTTTTAAGTGATCCATAACGATTATATTACTACCAATAAAGCCCCGTCCACTTGTCCGCCGCCTGGCTGCCGGAACAAATAAGTCGGCATGATAAGAACCTGTAGGCGGAGTGGGGTATTTTATTTATGGGATGATGGGTATATTTGTACTTGATATGAAAAAAGTATCCATAATGCTCATTTTGATAAAACGGAGTTTTTAGATGCCTTTGTTTCTACGACACCGGGCCAGTCAATTAAGTGAGATCATGGATCAGTCGGATTGTGATCCGGACAAGTTGTTTCGGACATATGGGCAATTCAAATATATCAATCAGTTAACGTCTCAATGGCGACGGGTTTATTGCCGCATATTGCGTCCAGCAATGTGTAAGGAAAAGCGTCATTATCAGCTATTAGACATTGGTTGTGGAGGAGGAGATATTACTTTTGCACTGCTGAAATGGGCAGAAGAAGACCAACTATCACTCAAGATCACTGGCATTGACACTGACCCAAGAGCCCTAGATTTTCTCGCGCAGATTCATGATCACAAAGGTATTCAGTTTTTAGGCACCAGCCTGAATGATCTGTATGAAGCTGATGAACAATTTGATTTTATTATTTCAAATCATCTGGTACATCATTTATCCTCTACTGCCTTCAATGAGATCATGGCAAAATGTGAGAAGATGGTTCGCATGCAGGTGATTTTTAATGATATTGAACGTTCAGATATTGCCTGGTTGGGTTTTCGCTGCTTTGCCCCCCTCTTGTTTTATCGTAGTTATATTGTTATAGATGGGCTTAGATCCATCCGTCGCAGTTATTCAAAAGCAGAAGCAGAAAAGTCTGTCCGAAAGAATTGGATGATCAAGCGTTATTTCCCTTATCGATTGTTATTCATCTATGAAAAAGGCCTTTAATTTTATTCCAATTTTTAGTAATCCATATCCATTCCGCC
>DQOT01000207.1 GCA_015658495.1 Fidelibacterota bacterium
AAAAGAATCGTGGGTAAATTCATGGATGACCCGAATTTTCTGCAGTGCACCGAGACGCAAAGCAGGACGGCTGTAATCAGAAAATATTAGAAATGTTCCCCCAAAAGGAATGATGCCAGAATGAAGAGCCATCCCATTTAGAATTGTAGCCATGGGAAATTCTCGTACTCCAAATGCAAGATTTCGCCCGAAACGATTATCTTTCTGAAAATCTCCATATTTTTTTGCAAAACCACCTGTATAATTAGACGGTTCAAGATCTGCAGAACCTCCAATAATATTAGGAAGCTGTTCCGCAAATTTTTCCAGTGTAGCTCCAAAAGCTTCTCGTGTCGCCAAAGAAATACCCTCATCAAATTCAGGAAAGTCTAATTCAGGAAGAATGTCCTCTATTACCTGAGTCCATAATTGATTAAAATCTCCATCTTTTCTGGCAATTTCCAACGATTTTTTCCAGTCTTCCACTTGATTTCCTAAATTCAAAAATCCTCTCTGAAAATGCTTTTTGATTTTTTCCGGTATGAAAAATGATTCTGGAGGAAGCCCCAGCAATTCTTTAGATGCATCAATCTCAGCCTGGGGAAGGGGTGACCCATGGGTATTATGGTCCCCTTCCATAGAGGCTGTTCCTTTTGCCATGACAGTCTGCCCGATAATAATGCTGGGACGATCAATGATCTGAGCTTTTTGGATTGCCTCCCGTATGGCTTGATGATCATGGCCGTCAATTGTTTGAACATGCCAACCAAATCCTTCAAATACAGTTGCAATATCTGTTGATTCAGATCGGTTTGTTTGCCCGGAAATCTGAGCTTTATTGGAATCATAAAGCATGATCAGTTTTGCCAACTTCCAATGTGCTGCTAAAGCAGCGGAACCCAATGCCACCGGTTCCTGAAGATCGCCATCACTGGCCAGAACATAGGTGAAATGGCTGAGATAATTAAATCCATTTTTTTTAAAAAGACTATCGAGAATTATTTCCGCAAGCGCCATGCCTATTGCCATACCAACACCTTGTCCAAGAGGTCCCGTGGTGGCTTCCACACCCGAAATCTCTACTTCCGGATGACCCGGTGTTTTACTGTGTAACTGACGAAATTCTTTCAAGTCATCCAGGTTCAGCCTCCCTGATAAAAATAACAAGACATATAAGAGCATTGATTCGTGTCCCGCAGAGAGAACAAACCTATCCCTGGCAATCCAATCAGGGTCATGAGGATCCTGTTTTAAGAATTCAGTAAATAAAATATAGACAAAGTCTGCTGATGACAATGGTCCTCCGGTATGCCCGGAGTTCGCCTTTCTGACACCGTCCATTATCAACCCCTTAATCACATTGACAGTGAACAAGTCTTTTTCCTTTTTCAACCAATCATTAAAAGTTAATAATTCCCGGAATGTTCTCATGTCACACCTAAGGCCTTAAATTTCTGGATTGTTTGTACCGGATTTTCAGATTGAAAAATTTCTGATCCTGCCACCAATATATCCGCCCCTGCTTTCACTACTTCTTCAGCATTGATCAATTTAATTCCACCATCTACTTCCAAAATTATTCTATCTCTGAGACCAAATTCTATCAATCTCTGGTGGATCTCTTTGATCCTTTTAGTAGAACCGGGTATATATTCCTGTCCGCCAAATCCGGGCTCCACGCTCATGATAAGAAGTAAATCAATCTGATCCAAAAAGGGTTCAATCCTGGAAAAAGAAGTTTGCGGTTTTAAAGAAATTCCAATTTGTTTATTTGCTGACCGGATTAAATCAATGACCAGTCCCGGATTCTCTGCTGCTTCTACATGAAAAGTAATCCCATCTGCCCCTGCATCTACAAATGGATTGATTAAATCTTCAGGTCTCTCAACCATCAAATGCACATCAAAAAAACTTTTTGTCAAGTGACGAATTGATTTAACCACCACTGGTCCAATGGTTAGATTTGGCACAAAATGGTTATCCATTACATCCACATGGATGTACTCTGCACCACCTTTTTCGCAAATATCA
>DQOT01000177.1 GCA_015658495.1 Fidelibacterota bacterium
ATTGATCTACAGTGCCAATAGAATTCCCGAAATCTCTGATGACATTGTGAATATTGATAACGCCATGAAATGGGGGTTTGGCTGGGAAAAGGGACCTTTCGAAAGTTGGGATGCAATTGGGGTTCAAAAATCCGTAGATCGTATGAAAACCGAAGGAAAGAAAGTACCATTGTGGGTTTTGGATATGTTAGAATCGGGTCGCGATACTTTTTACACTACTAAAAATGGTGAACGGACATATTGGTGTCCTGTTGGAAAACATCCCGTCACCATTAAACCCAATCCAAAAGTGTTAAATCTAGCCATTTATAAAACAGGTGATAAAACGCTTAAACGTGATTTAAGTGCCAGCGTGAATGATCTTGGCGATGGCATCTTGAATGTTGAATTCCATTCTATTTTGCAACCGACGCTGAATCCTATCGACGGATCTTATATTGAAATGATTAATGTTGCTTTGGATCTCATTGAAACGGGTGATTATAAAGCGATGGTGCTAGGACATCAAGGCGCGAATTTCTGTGCCGGCGCCAATTTGAATCTCATTTTGAAATTGTGTCAACACCAAATGTGGGATGAGTTGAATATGGCCATAAAAATACTTCAGGATACTACCCAAAGAATTAGATTCTCCAAAGGTCCTGTTGTTGCAGCGCCATTTCAGTTAGCACTGGGTGGCGGTGTAGAACTTGTCCAACCTGCTGCCCATCGTGTTGTGGCAGCTGAGACATACATGGGACTTGTGGAAGTTGGTGTTGGACTCATTCCTGGTGGTGGAGGAAATCTCCGTATGATCCTGAATGCCATGGATGGCGGGACGGGTCGCATGGGAGCATTTCAAAAGATCCAGAAAACATTTGAAACAGTTGGCTTTGCAAAAGTGGCTACAAGCGCAGACGAAGCAAAACATCTTGGATACCTTAAAAAAGATGACACGGTTGTTCTGAATCGGGATTATTTAATTCAAACAGCTAAAGATAAAGCGATTGAGTTGGCTGATGGTTATGAACCGCCTGTTTATCGAGATGATTTAAAACTCCCCGGTGCCGGCGGGCGAACCGCCATGTCCATGGCATTAAAAGGATTTAAGATGCAGGGTAAAATCTCCGAGCACGATTTGAAGATTGGAGAAAAACTGGCCTACGTCATGACCGGTGGAGATAAAGCAGGCTTAACCAAAACAGTTGATGAACAATATATTCTAGATATTGAAAGAGAAGCCTTTGTATCCTTATCTGGTGAAAAGCTTACCCAAGATCGAATCAGTTTTATGCTTAAGAAAGGGAAACCTTTGCGTAACTGATTCCATTCCTCCTTGGTTGCTTAGAAAAAGCCCTTCTGATTAGAAGGGCTTTTTTTAAAGGCAAAAAATAACTTTATATTTTTGAAATATATTCGTTTAACAGTGTAAAAAAACCATCAGCATCAACATGGTACGCCCACTGAACATTAGGCTTACGATCCGTTACATCCCAATAGTCAACAACGGTTGCTCCCCGGGTATAGCTCCCTCCTGTTTCAATTTCAACATTCACATA
>DQOT01000350.1 GCA_015658495.1 Fidelibacterota bacterium
GTCAAAGTCGTGCGGAATGACCAATTTAAAATACATGAAATTGAAAAGTGGAATCCATCTCACATAGTCATTTCCCCAGGTCCTGGAAGGCCAGAAAATGCGGGGAATTCAACTGACATAATCAAAAAATATGGAGCAACTATTCCAATCCTTGGCGTTTGTCTCGGGCATCAAGCCATCACGGTGGCCTATGGTGGAAATGTGGTTCATTCATCAGAAATTGTCCATGGAAAAACTGCCACTATTCAGCATAACGGTTCAACCCTGTTCAACGGAATAAACGGTTCATTCACCGCAACGCGATATCATTCTTTGGTGTCGGAACGAAACAGTTTACCCAATGAATTAAATATAACGGCAGAATTGGACAATGGACTCATCATGGGAATTTCGCATAAATCACACCCAGTGTATGGTGTGCAGTTTCACCCGGAATCCATTGCCACGGAGAATGGATTACAGATTGTAAAGAATTTTTTAGAGATAAAATCATGAAACAAATATTAGAACAATTACTCAATCAACACCATCTCACCCGGGATGAAGCATACAATATCATGCTCTCCATCATGTCCGGGGAATATGACGATGCGCAGATTGCAGGATTTCTTATGGCACTCCGTGCAAAAGGTGAAACGGTGGATGAGATTGCGGGCTTCGCTCAAGCCATGCGGGAAAAGATGGTAACCATTCAATTGGAAACGACCGCCATTGATATGTGTGGGACTGGCGGGGATGCACTTGGCACATTCAATATTTCTACTGCAGCTACCTTTGTGGTTGCCGGTGCTGGTGTTCATGTGGCAAAACATGGCAACCGCTCCATGACATCCAAATCCGGTTCTGCCGATGTGCTTCAAGCTTTGGGAATTTCTATTGATAAATCGGTAGAAGAATCAACGGAAGATATTGAAAATATTGGTTTAGGATTCATGTTCGCCCCTGCTTACCACCCTGCCATGAAACATGCCATCGGGGCCCGCAAAGCATTGGCTACTCAAACTGTATTTAACATTTTAGGACCCCTTTGTAATCCCGCTGACGTAAAAGCACAAGCAATGGGCATTTTCCATCCGGAATTAACTGACGTTCAAGCCAATGTTTTAAAAGCATTGGGCTCTACTGACGTAATGGTATTCCATGGCAGAGATGGATTGGATGAAATTTCGACAACTACCACAAGCAAGATTAGTCAAATGCAAAATGGAAATGATGTAAATACATTTGAATTTGATCCATCCAAATTGGGGTTGAATCGGGTTTCATTGAACGAACTACAAGGTGGGGAACCAAAAGAAAATGCTGGAATAATTAAATCTATTCTGAATGGGGAAATAGGCCCGAAACGGGATATTGTTTTACTTAATGCGGCTGCCGGAATTGTAGTGGGCGGTAAAGCACAAAACCTAAAAGAAGGATTGGTGAAAGCAACCGAATCGGTGGACTCCAACGCGGCACTCAATATATTAACTCAATTGGCTGGATGAATATTTTAGATCAAATATTAGATGTGAAGCGTCAAGAAGTTGGCCAAATCCAAAATGCAGAATTTGGAGATTTGGTGGAACAAACACGCAGTCTTAAGGATGCCCTTTCTAAACCCGAGATTTCCATCATTGCTGAAATTAAAATGAAATCCCCCAGTGAAGGTGAGATTCTGCCCAATGCCGATCCCGTTCAAATTGCAAAAGAGTATGAATCGGCTGGTGCCAGTGCTATTTCTGTATTAACAGATGAACAATTTTTTGGTGGCAGTTTAGAAAGTTTGGCAGCCGTTCGAAAAGCTGTGTCCATCCCCGTTATTCGTAAAGATTTCATTATTGATACAATACAAATTTCAGAATCAGTCCAGCATAATGCCGATGCGTTTTTGCTCATTGCCGATGCCTTGGACCAAGATACTTTACAACAATTAATGAATGATGGCAAAAAGGCTGGATTGGAATCACTTGTAGAATATCACGCTGAAGAACATGCTGAATTTATTTTTGTTCTGAATCCGGACATTGTAGGTATCAACTGTCGAAATCTCAAAACCATGACAACGGATTTATCTTATTTTGAAAAAATGATTTCTTCTCTCCCATCGTCTTCAATTAAAGTTGCCGAAAGTGGAATTCACACATCCAATGATTTAAACTATGTATCTGGTTTAGGTTACGACGCAGCGTTGATTGGAACATCGCTCATGAAAACCGGGAATCCGGGAA
>DQOT01000047.1 GCA_015658495.1 Fidelibacterota bacterium
ATATACCCAATATGGTTTTCGATGATACCCTTAAGCTCTTCGGGTTCGTTAACCGGCGAATCTTTATAATTGAAACCGGTCTTATCCTCGATCCATGTTATCCGTTGTTCTGTATCATTTGAATGATAGCCACTGGGAATCTTTGATCTATTGTTATTTTTTTGTTTAGCCATAACTCTAAATATACCTGATTCTAACCCAAAATAAAGAATAAAGAGAAAACGGATAGAATGTTTTTTGGGTCATTTTTTGTTTATAGAACTTAGGATACTTCTCTAAGTTAGTAAAATGGTTTTGTTTTATATTTCCATTAGCGTGGCAAGCAATCATCCATATCGGCCAAAACGTACGCCATGATCTTGAATTGACTCGTGAATTTTATACCTATGTTCAGGGATGCACTTTGGGCCGGGAATCAGATAAATGGATCGATTTCAATCTCTATAGGCATCAGGTGTTGGCTCATGTATCACCGGAAGATTGTAACGGTGTGAATACAGATTCTGTGGATGGCAATCAGGTTTCGGCTCGCCATTTTGGAGTCATTCTGCCATGGGAGAAATGGGAATTATTAGGGGAAAAGAATAGACAATCAGATTTGGAATTTATGATTGAACCCAGAATCCGATTTAAAAAGAAGAAAGGAGAACAAGGAACATTTTTCATCCAGGACCCCAGCGGGAATGCGTTAGAATTCAAATCCTTTAAAGATCATAAAATGGTCTTTGAAAAATAACAAATAAAGGAGGCCTATGATGAACCAAAATCAATACAACCTAATATCAGTCTGTTTTTTCACCTTGGTCGGGCTTCTACATTTGATGCGTATCGTAAATGAATGGAGCTTGATCATAGGTAACTGGGATATACCCAGGGAAGTGAGCATGATTGCGGTGTTAATCCTTGGAACCATGAGTGTGAGCGGATTCAGGATTCTGCTGAAGAAATAAATCCCTTCTATATCTCCATTCTTTTCTAAATTAAAGGGAACACGAAACTGGAGGTTCGCTATGAAACGATCCATCTTTTCAACCCTCTTAACCCTACTCATCGTGTTGCCTTTTACGGCAATTCAAGCCCGTCCCACAGACCCAGTTACCGATACAAAAGAAAAAGCATCTATTGTCCTTTGCGGCCATTGCGGTCAGGTAAAAGGATCTGATGTTTGTTGTGCCAAGGATGCCATAGTCTGCAGCTGTGGTGCGCACAAAGGATCCCCGGTTTGCTGCAAGATCAAGCTTTCAGGACAGGATGTAACTTTGTGCAACAACTGTGGATCGGTAAAAGGAACAGATATTTGTTGTGCAACAGATGCTGTCAAATGTGACAATTGCGGCAAGACGAAAGGCTCACCGGGATGCTGTTTGAGTGTTTTAGAAAAAGAACCCGTTCACGAACAGCATGAATAAAAATCCCGCCCGAATCTGGGTGGCTTTTTTCATTTTTTCTTTCCTGAATGGTCAAGGGTTGCCCGGCGGTGACCTCTTAAATGAAACTCCCCTATATCCGGTACCCGCAGAAATGACATTTGAGGAATACCAGGATATGAACCGGCGGCTCACCATTGGATTAGCCCTGACATCCATTCCGATTCCCGGGATTGTCCATCGGTATGCCGGAGAGAAAAAAAAGGCTCGCCGTTTATTTATGATCGGTGCTGGCGGATTAACATTAATAATTGCCGGTGCATCCATGATGGATGAGGAAAAATGGCCCGAGTCTGATTATGAAGTTATGACTATTAATGTTGGTGAAGATAATGAGAAACGATATGAAAAAATTCCCATAAACCAGGTTGGAGATGATATTGGCTACAAATTGATTCCCATGCATAAAGAAAGCGATGGTTCCGGTGGTGGGCTCATTGTATTAGGTGCCATTGTTTTGGTGGGGGACATTTTTTATGATTGGCTCCACGGCTGGAAAATGATTGTAAATAAACGGGATGCAGTCCGGTATAAATATGGGCAGCAAATGAGTTTATCTTTTTACCCGACCATTGAACCCCTTACCAAGTCGGCTGGTGTAAAATTAAGTTTTAATTTTTAGGATAATTCACAGACAAATAAAAAGAAGCGTCGGTTTCCTGACGCTTCTTTTGTTCAAAGAAATA
>DQOT01000056.1 GCA_015658495.1 Fidelibacterota bacterium
AAATTTTAAGTGGGGTTGGTTTAACCTTCATGTGGTTCGGGGGGGAATTAATCGTGCCATCGAAGGTGATCTGAAAAAGGCCTATTCATACAGTATTGATACGGATGATGAAGGGACAAAATTCCTTTCATTAAGCAGAAACGGGTACACGTTCGCACAAAATGTGATGGCGGGTAGATTGGCTCTAGGTCGTGGAGAAAAATTCCAGTGGGGACTCAATTTTTTGAAAGCAAGAGATGACACAACTAGCGTGGATTCAATTCTTAATGATGCAACGATCGTTTATTCTCCTGATGCTACTGGATCCGTTTCCGGACTTGATTCCGGAGTGGTATATACTATAAGTGAGCTAGGAACAAAGGCCCATTTTCTTGAGGGTAAAAACTGGGCTGGTGATGGTCCCAAAGATAATCTGGTGGTTGGAACTGACCTTGGCATCTCTTTGTTTAATAAACGGCTCCGATTGGACGGTGAACTGGCATTAAGCTTAACCAACACTAATATCTGGGGAGGCCCACTCACCCTGGCGGCCCTAGATACATTGATGGATGATTCCTTGGATAACAAACTCTCCAGTTTTGACCTGTCTAGTTTTCCAGATCCAGCTGATTATGAGAAAATCCTGATCATTAATCCTAACATGGCGCCTTTGGTCCCCATTGATATTAACGCCTTTGGAGACAATGCAACTGTTGACCTCACGGATGCAGTTCTGTCTATGCCTTCCTTAGCGTACCGGGGCAGAGCAATCACAAACTTTTATGGTAATTATCTTGCTTTGGAGTACAGCCAGGTAGGCCCAGAATACAATTCCCTTGCCAATCCATATCTCGTAAAAAACAAGCGAGAATGGTCCATCTCTGATAAATTTAAATTGCTCCAGAACCGGCTCATGCTCACCCTAGGTTATAAACATCAGGATGATGACATTTTGACGATAGTGGAAAAGGTGAAATCCCAGAATACACTTTCATTGGGACTGAATGCTTTACCTGGCCCTGGACTGCCAACACTGAATTTTACTTTTCGGTCTATCGATCGGGATAATGGTATTGATGAACTGGTACAACTCACGGACACAACTTTTAGCGATAATCGGGAGAATACTCACACCAATAATTTTATGGTGAATATCAGTCATCGGTTTGACTTGGTTTGGTCCCATGCATTGAGTGGCACATTTGTTAATGTGAATAAAACAGATAAATTCAATGATCGAGATACAAATTTCGTCGATCCAGCCATGTCCATCAATGTCATGAATTTTTCACTCTCAACCCGGTATAATTTCCCCTTGAAAACGTCCATCAATATAACAAGCAACCATAGTGAATTGAGCATTGGTCCCGGCGAGCGGGGAAATCAGGATTTTTTAACCACCAATTTTGATGCTGAATATCCACTTTTAAAAAATCGAATCCTGGCAAAAGGGGGTGTAAATTATGCGCAAGGATCTGGTTTGGTCGATATGTCATGGCTAGGTTTTAAAGGTGGGATACGATGGAAAATATTCGATCGATTTAGTGTGAATACTCAGGGCGAATTCAGATCGAAAGAAACCAGTGGTGTAAAGAAAAATACGGTGATTGCCCGAGCGAACCTGGAATATGCTTTTTAAAAATTATTGGAATTTATTCTGGGAGATCTAACTTAAAATATAGAATAATTATTTTTTTTATTAATTATTATAAAACAATTGTAAGATTTGAAAATGGCACTCCCTAAATCTATCCAATCTGCAGCAACCCAAATCCAACCCTTTATCCGAAAAACGCCACTTATTCATTCGAAAGCATTTTCAGAATTAACGGGAGCGGATGTTTGGTTTAAGTTGGAGAGTTTTCAGGTCACTGGTTCGTTCAAAGCAAGGGGCGCAACAAACAAACTATTATCCTTAGCTGATGAAGAAAAAGCCAATGGCGTTGTGTCTGCTTCAACCGGGAATCATGGTGCCGCTGTGGCCTATGCTGCAGGGAAACTGGGGATTGATTGCACCATTTATGTTCCGGATGATGTGTCTGCAGCCAAGTTGGAAAATATGAAGCAATTTGGCGCTAAGATCGAAGTTCATGGTGATGATTGTATCAAAGCTGAAGCCAAAGCCCGAGAGGTTTCGGAAGAATCCGGGAAGATTTATATATCGCCTTACAACGATCCCTTCGTCATGGCAGGACAAGGAACAATCGGAGTGGAGATTGAATCCCAATGCCAAGGATTGGATGCCATTATTATTTCCGTTGGTGGGGGCGGACTTATTGGCGGAACAGCCAGTTATTTAAAATCCGTCTGGCCGGAAATAAATATGATCGGCTGTTCGCCAGAAAATTCCGCGGTGATGATTCATTCCATAAAAGCGGGGAGAGTGTTGGCCCTGGAATCCAAACCCACTTTATCTGATGGAACTGCTGGCGGCGTAGAAAAGGATTCTATCACATTTCCCATATGCCAAACCGTTATTGATGAATCTGTATTAGTGACCGAGGATGAAATAAAACAAGCCATGATTTTATACATTGAAAAGGAACATCAATTGTTAGAAGGCGCCGCCGGAACCGCAGTAGCAGCCCTGGTAAAAAAGAAAGATGACCTAAAAGGCAAGCGCGTGGGTGTTGTCATCTGTGGGGGGAACATCAGTTTGGATACTATTCGGGAACTTTTAAAATGATCATTGCTATGAATTCTTTTCTTCGAATTTTAACCATCATTTTTGTCCTATCTCTTCTTTTCGCTGAGGAGACCAAAGAGAAAAGTTCAATTTACTTCGATCCATTTCGGTATTCATCCGCTGGCAAGATCGGGGATAATCCTTTCCCAACCAATCCCATGAATGACAGGGCTATTGGCTATTTACTCCAGGGGAAAGCCCAAACAGCCATTTCCAATTATGGAAATATCATTAATTGGGATGAACACCCAATGGGTATCTGGAATGGCTTTTCCTATTTACCTTCCGTTGCATTCCTCGCTGGGGTTCCGGGGCATAAACATTCCTTCGAATTCAATTGGGAAAATGTGGAATATATTGTGGATCCTGAGGGAATTCCCCTCTATGGTATTTGGGAATCAAGTACTGCCTATAACGATTGGTTTTTAGAAGGCGATACGAATTATGTGGGCATCATTTTTAATGCAGACCAGGATTTTGGGCGCTGGTATCCAGACAGTATTTCGCAAAAAGCATCCAAAGAATTATTTGATGGACCCTATCAATATGCCATTGATCATGAATTGAAAAAAATTGCAGTGTCCACTTTTGGTGAATTGGATCCCAATACATCCAGCGCGCAGATTGGATTCATTTATCCCTGGGCCCTACGCCCAAAATTGATCCAGCGGGAAGACCAATTTGATTATTACAATTATGGGCTGGACTTGGAAGAATGGACCGCGGATGATGAATACATGTATTATGGATATAACGTTGCGGAATCCTGGATCTCACGTCAGCAGAGTTCCCCCAATGGAGAATGGCATGCCTCCACCATGGCCAGGGTGAACACTCACAATACGGAAGTGCTCAATGGTGATATATTTGGCGATACCTATGTGACGGATCCCAGCGACACCTATCCGCTTTTGGCACACAGCGCTTTTTCCGATACCTGGCCGATTCGATATAATGAAAACTTGGGACAGACTGAATCGTTTTGGCCGGGTTGGTGGGCAGAAGATTACAACATCAACCTTCCGGGATGTTCTCAATCCAGGAAAGATCCGGACTGCTGGGAAAGTGTCGATGGCCGATTCATTTCCAATATGGAGGTCTATATGGAATTTGATGATCGCTGGGCGCACCGGGGCAATATGGTGGATACAAATAATGAATACGAGCAAACAGCTTATCCAATGGGGCTGCGCGTGATGGCAGAAGCCCATTCTTATGGTGTGTCCTATGCAGAGGATATTTTATTTGTGACGGTGAAAGTCCGCAATGAAAGTGGCGATTGGTGCGCTGAAGATGAATTTGGAAATCCCGTATTGGATGAATACGGTGAGCAAAAATGCGGTGAAGGCATGATTATGCCCGATGGTACCAAACTCAATCATGGCAAAGGATTTAATTACCAGGGTACCTTTCTGGGATTCTATTTTGATTCAGATGTTTTGACCGGTGATATATATGGATTCAGTTCCGGACTCCATACGAATGATGACGATTTCATGAAATACTATTGGGAAATATTCGAACGGAATAATGAACGAATGTTGATCTCCATGGCCATGGTGGGAGATTTTGACGGTATCAGTGGTCAAGCCCGTGGCTATGCCATGAGCGGTGAACCTTCTCCAGGAACTGATTTTGGACTGGTGGCAACCCAATTATTAGATTCACCCCGAGCCACCGATCCGGTTGACTTGGATCAGGATGGCACCGTTGATATTTTCCCTGGAGAACCTTTGAAAATGACAGACTGGCATTGGTTCGATTGGTACAGTCGCCCCGGAGTGGTGAATATGGAAAGTAATACCAGCAGTTGCTATGCCGGGGCTCGGGGCTGTCCACAAGCCCGGAACAAGGAAGAAATCATGTACAAGATCATGGCCGGTGATACAACAAATTTGAATGATAATGAGCATGCCTGGCACTTTCACACGAAAAATCCCGGAACCGATCTGGGATCCGAGTTGAACCCGCACTTTGATTCATTGGAAGGCCTATACGAAGAAACGGCTTTTTTAAGGGAACCCCCTGGATTGGATTGTTCCATTTTTATGAGTTGCGGTCCGTTTGATCTGCCCGTTGGGAGGGAAGTGCCTTTTTCATTCTGCATAATTTTTGGACAAAATGAAGAAGATTTGATCAACAATGCCCGCTTTGCCCAGGTCATGTATAATTCACGGTACCAGGGATTCACACCGCCCACACGTCCCAATGTTTATGTGGAAACAGATACGGGCGCTGTCAAGATCTATTGGGATGATGTTGCAGAAGGTTCCGTTGATGTTCTCACAGGTTATTCAGATTTTGAAGGATACAAGATTTACAAAAGCCTCGATGGTGGAAAAACCTGGGGAGACGCATCAGGCCGTATTTATGATACGGATGGCTTGTTTGTGGGCTGGCGGCCTTACCGCCAATTTGATCTATCTGCAGAAAAGGACTCTCTCCATTGTGTTTATTCCAATTTATATGATTGTGAAAAGGAAAATCGACGAAATCACAGCATCCAAGGTGAAGATCCCTATTTCCCCTGGTTCAGTCTGGGGGAAGATACAGGATTCGACTTGATCCTGTTAAATGAAGTCGAGTGGAAAATTGTGAATGGGGATACCTTTCAATACATGTTTACGGACCAGAATGTGGTGGATGGTTTGGAATATACCTATTCAGTTGTATCCTACGATATGGGTGTAGAACCAACCTACATCTCAAAATTTGTCCCCATGGGTAACGGGCAATATGAATCCGTGTTGGATACAAATTATTCAAACCCGAACGAATGGGCAAACCCGGAGGGCTATGCTTCTATTGAGAATTCCAAAGGTACAACCATTTTGGATCGAAATTTTGTCCAGGCGTTTCCGGGAATCCAACCCCGCGAAAACCTCAGCAAGGTCAATGTTGTCCCGAATCCATATATTGTGCGGTCAAATTTCAAGGAGACGGAATTCCTGCGACGGATTCGGTTCACCAATCTGCCGACCAAATGCAAGATCAAAATTTTCACGGTGTCGGGGGAACTTGTGGCAGAACTGGATCATGAAAGTGAAACGACTGGAAATGAATGGTGGGATATGCGAACGGTGAACAACCAGGAAATAGCACCGGGACTTTATTTGTATCATATTCAACAAATTGATCCGGAATCAGAAAAAATGATGGCAGACCTTGTGGGCAAATTTGCAGTGGTTCGATAAAGGATAAAAATGTTTAAGAAATTTTTAACAGTTTTTCTCTTGGCTTTTCTTTTTGGACAAACCCAATCCCAAAAAAAAATTCTCAAATCTCAATCTGAAACATTGATTTCAAAATCCCGGGCAGAAAAAAAGATTGCGGTAGAAAAAGCAAATCAAAAGAGGTGGCCCATTAAAGGGAAATTGAAAAACGGGGAAGAATATTCAATTCAGCGATTAGCACCAAATGGCAAACCCATTTACTATCATTCGGAAAACTTTATCTCTGCGAAAACAATTTCAACCGATCATCTTTGGCCCGATGGTGACAGCCAATTATTTATGAAAGGTGAAGGCATGATCGTGGGCGAATGGGATGGAGGTGCCACGCGGGCTACACACGACGAATTAACCGGAAGAGTTGTTCAGGTTGATGGTGCAGAGGAATTGAGTAATCATGCCACCCATGTAGCTGGAACCATGATTGGTGCAGGTATATATAATTTGGCTCACGGCATGGCCAACGCAGCCACATTACACACAAATGATTGGAATGAGGACAGTGGCGAAATGGCCGCCCAGGCAGGAGACGGATTGATTCTTTCCAATCATTCTTATGGACAACGGGGCGGGTGGCATTGGAATTCGCTTGGGGATGATAAATGGGTTTGGTGGGGCGATCCGGGTGTGGATGTAAACGAAGATTACCATTTTGGATTTTATGATGAACAAACCCGGGAATGGGATGAAATTGCCTACAATGCACCTCATTATTTAATCGTCATGTCTGCGGGAAATGACCGCAATGATGAAGTTGCAAACGGGACGGAACATTGGGTATGGAATACAGTCATTAATGATTGGGATTTATCCACAGATTCACGGGACTCAGATGGGCCCTGGGACTGTATTTCTTACCATAAAATTTGTAAAAATGTATTAACCGTTGGGGCTGTAAATGATATTGAAAATGGGTATGAAAATCCCGGTGATGTTAGTATTTCATCTTTCAGTTCTTACGGTCCTGTTGATGACGGAAGAATCAAACCGGATATTGTTGCCAATGGTGTAGGACTTTTTTCTTCTGTCAGCACCGGTGACCAAGATTATGAATCCTATTCCGGAACATCTATGTCTGCACCCAGTGTTACCGGATCCTTGGTGTTGTTTCAGGAAATGTATAAAACCATGAATGACACATTTTTACTCGCTGCCACCTTGAAAGCATTGGCGGTCCACTCAGCAGATGAAGCTGGGAATGCGGGTGGTCCCGATTATCGATTTGGCTGGGGACTTATGAATACCGCCCGTGCAGTAGACCTGATCCAGAGAAACGGGAATGGACATTTGATCTCCGAAGAATACCTTGCCCCTGGAGATAGTATTGAATTGTCTGTTTATTCGGATGGTATGGTGCCCTTGAGAGCCACGATCTCATGGACAGATCCACCGGGAATACCACCATTACCGAGTTTAAATCCACAGGATATCATGCTGGTCAATGATCTGGATTTGAGAATTATTGGTGAAGATGGAACCATATATTTCCCATGGATACTGGATCCAAATAATCCCGGTGATGCGGCCACCACGGGCGACAATATAGTGGACAATGTGGAACAGGTTTTGATCTTCGATCCAGAACCGGGGAATTATACAATCAGGATTTGGCATAAAGGAAACATTGATGATGGGCAAGCATTTGGATTGGTTTTATCCTTTGGAACTTCCGGTCCCATGACCTTTTATGTATCACCTGAGGGCAATGATGATACGGGAGATGGATCGGAAGAGAATCCATTTTCATCCATCCAAAAAGCGGTGGATGAATCGATTTCCCGAGACACTATTCTTGTTGCTCCCGGAACTTATAATGGCTCTATTGAGATCAATTCAAAGGGAATTATTTTAGCATCCCATTTTATTCATTCCGATGATGAAACGTACATTGCTGGAACAGTTCTGACAAATAATGAACCCAATCCGATTCTATATTTACATCAGACTGGAACTGCCATGGTTGTGAAAGGATTCACATTTTCGTTTGGTGCATTGTATGGGGATAATAGCATCGAATGTACCTCCGGAAATATAACCATTGAAAATTGTGTTTTTACTCAAACTGGATCTGATTCAGATTGCGGTGCTATAAGCTTTGGGAGTAGTCATGGCATTATTAATAATTCGCGAATAGAAAATATGTCCGGATGTTTTTTTGGAGCTTTATATGTTTACAATTCAAATGTGGAACTAGATCATTTTTCGATCATCAATACAAATGGATCCAGTCATATCATTTATTCACAGGATTCCCAGATAGATATGAATTTTGTAACACTTTCCGGGAATTCCGTTGATGAAGATTATAGTATTATCCGTATGTATGATGGATCAGAATTGAATGTGATCAATTCAATCTTATGGAATGAAGGAGCAACAGAAATTGCTTTCAGGGTTCAGGGCGAAGGAAATTTTGCGACCATTTATTATACCGATTTAAATGGTCATATTAATGGCATCGAAACCAATGATAACGGAACCACAAATTTTGGATTATTCAATGTGATGGAAACCGATCCACTCTTTTGTGCCCCCGACAGCAACGGTTTTCAATTGTCCGGGAATTCGCCTTGTGCAGATTATTCGGAAAATGGCGGACCCATTGGGGCTTTTGGTGTTGGCTGTGATTTTGTTGGTATTGCAGATCTAGCATCTGTCCCGGGTGAATTTCAATTATTCCCGGCTTATCCCAACCCCTTCAACACAAGCACAACGATCCGGTTTAATATTGGGGTAGAGACGTTGCATGCAACGTCTCTACAAATATTCGATATAACCGGTCGTGTGGTTGAAACATTGGTAGATGGAGTGATTGATCCTGGTGAGCATGAGGTTGTTTGGGATGCGTCTGGATTTTCCAGTGGTGTATATTTTACCAAATTCGTCTCCGGGAAAAATCGCCAGGTTTAGAAAATGATTTTGTTGAAATAAACCATGAAATCTTGGTAAATGAAATGATGAATTTTTTAAACTGTAATATTTGGAACAATTATCCAAATGAGATTGAGGATAAATATAGCAATATAGAATTTAATTATGGCAATATTCAAGGCGGTTGGGAAGGGGTAGGCAATATAGATTCCAATCCACTTTTTTGTGAGCCCGATAGTGGCGATTATTTTTAGCAGAAAATTCTCCCTGTGTTGGCACAGGAATAGATGGCGCAAACATGGGTGCATTTGGAATTGGGTGCGATGCACTTTCTGTTTTAGTAGAATTGACCCTACCAAAATTTACCCTTTTCCCGGCTTATCCCAACCCGTTCAACCCAACCACCACAATCCGGTTTATTAATTCAGTAAAGACGTGGCACGCCACGTCTCTACATATATATGACGTAACCGGTCATGTTGTTGCAACACTGGTGAATGGCAAAATTGAAACAGGTTTTCATGAAATTCAATGGGATGCATCGTTTGTTGCCAGTGGTGTATATTTTGTAGAATTGACATTGGATAACCAATAAAAAATTCAAAAAATAATCTTATTAAAATAGACGGCACTTTTATGAGACAGATATTTATTTCCATCATCTTCCTGAATGTTCTTTCAGCGCAATCCTCCACTTGGGATATTATCCAAGATACGATTTGGACACCGAAGTGTGTAGTATGTCATGATCATGGGCTTTATTTTGCAGAACAATCAGGGTTAATCCTGGCTGAAGATGTGGCCTATGAAGAAATAATCAATGTAATGCCAAACAATTCTGCCGCAGCTGAAGATGGCCTCTTATTGGTGGGAACAGAAGGCATAACCAGTGTTTATTCCAGTTTTCTCTGGGAAAAGATTAATGCCAATGATTACGAACATTTTTACCAAGAACATCCTGAATATGGAAACCTCATGCCCCTGGGAATGGCATTTCTCACCAATGGGGAATTGGAATTCATCCGCCAATGGATCATCGCCGGCGCACCGGAAACCGGCGAAGTAGTTGATGCAAATCTTTTAGACGATACAACCGTTTTTGAATTGCCGGAATTCGTACCCCTTCCATTACCGGAGAATGGCGTTCAATTTCATTTAGGTCCTTTTGAAGTACCACCCCAATTCGAAAGAGAATTATTCTACTACACAGAAGTTGATACTCAGGGCATCCTTTTTGTGAATCGAATCGAAACTGCCTTGGCGCCTGGAAGTCACCATTTTATTGTTTACACCTATGATGATGACCTTCCATTTCAATTGCCTGAATTAAATATTATTCGCGATTTACGATATCCGGATGGGAGCTACAACCAGTATGTTTTATATTACATGGCTTTCCAAAAATTTATTACCGGGACACAAACCCGGTTTTTTGACTATAGACTCCCTGAAGGTGTTGCCCTAAGAATTGATCCGTCTTTTGGATTTGACTTGAACGTTCATTATCCCAATTATTCCAACGAAACAATCATTGGGGAGGTTTATAACAATTATCACTTTGTTGATTCAACCGAGGTGGATCATATCGGAAAGATCCTGCAGTTGGATAAATTTGACATTGTATTACCACCCGGTGAAGAGACCACATTGAATAAAATATTTTGGATGGATGAAGCAATTGGGGAAACCATTTCCATTTTTCAATTATGGTCTCATGCCCATAAGCATAATATCAATTTCAAGGTTTTTCGGGTGAGCCAAACCGATCCTGATTATCAGGAATTGGTTTATCTGGCTCTGGACTGGGATCATCCACCGATCATAGAATATGATCCACCCATGGTTTTTCATGAAGGTGATGGTCTTGAACTGGAAGCGACCTTTTACAATGATACAGATGAGGAAATCAATTTTGGATTGTTGAGCACGGACGAAATGATGATTCTGTTTGGATTGTATTATGAGGGTGAAGAATTGGCAACGGATGATAATGTTGAACCTCTACCTACCGAATTTGGAATCATGAAAATTTATCCAAACCCATTCAACCC
>DQOT01000025.1 GCA_015658495.1 Fidelibacterota bacterium
CTGTACTACCAATTATAAACGCTTCCTGGATGGGAGTATTGAAAACACGATTATCCCCAAAAATATCAGCCAATGTTGCCGCTTCCCGGAATACGCCTCCCAAACGCTTACCAACATCCTGCCCATACAATAGGCATTCCGGATTATCTTCCATAAGTTCTTTGATGGCCAATAGGGCACAGTCCACCATAATAGTTGGGGCTGATCCTTCTGGGTTGCGTTCTCCTTTTTCTTCTGTAATGGGAGTGGGATGAAAAATATTTTCAAACAATTCTTCTGGATCGGGGTCAGCCGCTTGAACTGCTTTATTGAAATCCCCTTTCACATTCTGAAATACCTGTTTCTCAATTTTTTCAATTTCGGAGGACTTGATTCCACTTTCTTCTAATTGATTTTTTAAAATAGGAAGAGGATCCCTCTTCTGATGTTCCTCTAAATCATCTCGATACCATTCCATGCGAACTCCCGAAGTATGGTGGTTCAGCAAGGGCACATTGGCATGAACTAGAAATGGACGACGCTCTTTCCGCATAGTTTTTATGACTTTCTGGATGGCTAGATAGGACTCACTAACATTATTTCCGGCAACTTCTAACACTTCAATTCCACCATAGCCCCTTACATAATCCACGATATCATTGGCTCGAATTTCATTACCGCTGGCAGAAATATCCCAACCATTATCCTGAATTAAATAGAGAATTGGAAATTGTTTCAACGCCGCCATGTGGAATGCTTCGGAGACTTCCCCTTCTGTAATTGAGCCGTCTCCCATTGAACAGACTACTACAGATTTGTCTTTGGCCAACTTCTCTTTTTCTAGATATTGGATGCCCATTGCTACCCCTGTTGTGGGAATTGCCTGCATACCCGTTGCAGATGATTGATGGGGAATTTTAGGCCTATCATTCCGCCGTAAACTGGGATGGCAATAGTAGGATCTGCCTCCTGAGAAAGGGTCATCTTTCTTGGCGTGTAATTGCAGCATGAGTTCGTAGGGGGTCATACCAATACCGAGCAGCAGGGCATCGTCTCGATAGTAGGGCGCTACCCAATCTTGGGATTCAAGCTGCATCCCTACGGCAATCTGAATGGCTTCATGTCCCCTAGATGTAGCATGCACATACTTGGATGCTACATCCTTATTCTCCTCATAAATATCCGTCATAGCTTTAGCGGTGTACATGAGTTCATAAGCTTTGTAGAGAACTTCTGCTGGAACAGTATTATTTTGGGGAGCCATCTACCCTTTTTTAAGTTTTTCCAACGTTTTTTTTGTGAATTCAGATAGTACCCGCGTACCGCTCATGGCAGCTCGCTCTAATAATAAACTATCCCAGTGATTTGTGCCTTCCCACATGACTTGTTTCAATCCCCGCATTGAATCCGGATTAGATGCTGCCAATTTTTCAGCCAACGTTTGAATTGCTGTATCCATTTCTTCAGCGGAGTCATAGACCTCTGCAAAGAGTCCCTTTTCTCTGGCCCATTCTGCTGAATGCCAATGGGTAGCATTAATTGTAAGTTGACTCAAAGCCGATGGACCAATTTTTCGTTCAATGGGAGGTCCTACCACAAATGGGCCAATACCGATGGCTAATTCACTGAGTTTCACGGATGCAAATTGGGTGGCAAAACAGTAATCCGTAGCAGAAGCCATGCCCACGCCTCCGCCTACTGCTTTTCCCTGAACCCTACCAATTATGAACTTGGTACATTTCCGGGCTGCGTTGATTACATTGGCAAATCCAGAAAAAAACTGCTTCCCCTGGGTTTCATTTTCTATTGCCAGTAATTCATTAAATGATGCACCAGCACAGAAAGCTCTATCTCCACCAGATTTTAAAATAACCACCAAAACTTTACCATTGTTTCCCACTTCAGTTATGTTATCTGCCAGCTTTTGGAGAACTTCTCCAGGGAGTGAATTGCTTTGGGGATGGAAAAATTCGATGGTTCCAATTTTATTTTCAACGTCTAATTTCACATAGGGATTCATAATTTAATCCTGATTTTTCTTTTTAATCATAGTTAATATAGTTGCCAACATGACTGTTTCACCTTCATCATCATATACATCCACCAGGAACTTCACAATACCCTTGGCAATGTCATCTTGGGATCGTTTTTCCTGATCCACTTTTTCTTTTACAGTAAAGCGAACTGCAATAGTCATTCCCGGATACACCGGTTTGGTGAAGCGGCATTCATCAATTCCATAGTTCAGCAATACCGGACCTTTGGGAGGATCTACAAAAAGGCCGGCTGCTCTGGACAAGATATAATATCCATGGGCAACTCGTTCTGTAAAGATGGTACCCTCCAAAGCGTTTTCATCCATGTGGGCATAAAACTTATCACCACTGATTTCAGCAAAATCTTCAATATTTTCCAAAGTTACTAAATGAGTATCCGTTGTTACCGTTTCACCAATTTCAATTTCTTCAAAATGTTTACGGAACACATGGGGAGTTGACTTTGTCTGTTTTCCACCATATTGATATTGACTGGTCAGTGCAGTAATAGTGGTGGGATGCCCCTGAATAGCAGTGCGCTGCAAATAATGCATAATACCCCGTTTACCTCCCATTTCTTCTCCACCGCCAGCTCTGCCTGGACCACCGTGAGTGAGTAGTGGCATGGGAGAACCATGGCCCGTACTTTCCTGTGCGCAGTCACTGTTCAGCACCAAAATTCGACCATGCATGGAAGCTGCACCCATGACGAAATCCTTGGCAATATTATCATCTGC
>DQOT01000179.1 GCA_015658495.1 Fidelibacterota bacterium
CGAACATAAATCCCGTCATACTGCTTTGCAGGTAAAACAGAAAGATCAAATTCCTGGGCATATTTCCGGACATATTCATCGCTAGAGTCCACGTACTCTGCGCCCATTTCTGCGTAGAGTCCATCTGCAAATGGATCCCGATTTGTTCGCACCCGGCCGCCGGGACGTGACCGAGCTTCCAATAAAAACACATTATATCCGGATTGCTGAAGTTCATACGCACAGGATAAACCCGCCAACCCGGCACCAATAACAATAATTCTTTTGTCATCAGAAGAACCACTCTTTGCCAATGTAATTGATTTCGGTAAAAACATTCCCGCGCCAACCATAATTGTTGTTTTGATAAAGTTCCTGCGGCTTGTTTTATTTTTGCTCATTCTTAATCCTCTTTTCCCATAAGATATCATAATGCAATTTGCATTTTTGATAAATGGATATCAACCCATCATCTAATTCAATCTCTTTTTCAGAATAAGGTTTAAACCTGGTGGATTCCTCTACGCGGTTGTACCAATAAGGTGCCCACACGCCATCGCTGTCCCGCTTGCCTGCGGGCCAGTTCAACATCTTTTCCGAAAACTCAATTCCGACCATTTCACAAAGTTTTTTCAGCATTCCCTCGGGGTTCATCAATATGTCTTTAGAATCCAAGATGGGTGGTGTCCTCCCTGTTTGGCCTTCTATCATTTTCAGTAATTCCTCCTGCTGTATAAATCCCAGTAACCGTTCATTTTCCACCGGAAACCGTTTTCCATAACTGGCGATCACATATTTAGGATCCCGAATCAAAAAACAATTGGTTACATCTTTTATCCATGAAAGATCACATCCTTCAAGATTGTGTTGAGCCATATGCTTCTGGTACCAAATGGGTTTATCATCGGGAATTTTTCCAGTGCACATTTTAGCCACATCATTCCAATCTATGCTTTGGGATGCCAACACTTCATCCTTCCCTGGGTGATCCAATCCTGTTTTATCCAAATAATGAGCATAAAATGGTTCATCAATGATAACCGTGTCTGAGCGATTTTCGAATGAACGCATCATGGCGGTGGAAATATTCCGCGGGCCGGACCACATGGCAATTCGGATACCATTCATGATGCTTCAACCAATTTTTCAATATCCAACGCATACCAATTTTGCAGGGATTCTGTGATGGATCCGCGAGTGCCGTCACCGATAATTTTACCATCAACAGATGTAACGGGAATCACACCTGCAAATGTTCCGGTAACAAAGACCTCATCAGCAGTATGAACATCTTCTACATTAAAATTCTTTTCAAAAACGGGAATATGATATTCTTTGCACAATCGGATGATACTGCCACGGGTCACACCATTCAGGCAATATTCACCGGTGGAAGTCCATACTTCCCCACCTCGCACAATAAAAAAATTGGTAGAATTGCAGGTTGAAACAAAATCATGCGGGTCCAGCATGAGTCCCTCGTCTGCCCCAAGTTGGTCTGCCTCGATGCAGGCAGCAATGCAATTATGCTTGCTTAAGGAATTGATCCGGGGATCCTGGGTTTGATGGTCCCGCCGGGTTTTGACCGTGGCCAAAGAGATGCCTTTTTCTTTCACCTCTTCGCTGGCTTTTTTGTATTCCGGAATAATGACAATCGTTGGTTTTCCAATTGTTACTTTGGGATGCTGGTACGGCGTTTTTTTGATTCCACGAGATACGATCAATCGAATATGAACATCCGAATTCATATCATTTATATCTACTGTTTTTTGTAATGCTTCAGCCATTTCATCTTGCGAAACCCCGATATCCATAGCAATCGATTTCGCCCCCACATAAAGCCGATCCAAATGATCATTCAAATGAATCAGTGTTCCTTTATGAAGCCGAATCCCTTCCCAAACACCGTCGCCCAAGAGATATCCGCTATCCATGACAGAAACCTTCGCTTCCGACCGATGAAAAAATTCTCCATTGATGTAAACCTGGATATTATCGTTTCGTTTATCAACATCATAATCGTGAGTGGATGCCATTAATTTTTCTCCTGAATTTGTCTTAATCTTTCAAATACAATGGCAGAAACTGCCGCGCTTACATTGAGTGAATTTGTTTTTCCCTGCATGGGAATCGTTGCTTTAAAATCACAGGATTCCAGGACCTTTTCCCGAATGCCTTTGCCCTCACTCCCAACAACGATCACCGTTTTCCCTTTATAATCGATCTCGTGCCAATCTTTCGCATCAATGCTGTTTTCTAATCCAACGATCCAAAATCCATCCTTTTTTAATTGATTGAATTCATTTTTCAAATTAGTGACTTCGTATAAAGGTATAGTCACAAATGCGCCCTGGCTCACTTGCAAAACTGTGTCCGTGATAGATGCGGAATGGTGTTTCGGGAAAATTATCCCATCAATGCCGGCACATTCTGCAGTGCGGATGATTTGTCCAAAATTCTGGGGATCTTCTATTTGGTCCAATGCCAAGAGACAAATAGACTCTTTTTTAGATAAATCAGGTAATACTTCTTTAACTAAGTCATCCGTAATTACAACTGCTATGCCTTGTGTTCTTCCATCAGGATATTTCTGGGAGAACCCTTGCTTTTCATAAAATTTGGGCTGAAAAGTCAATTTGCTAATCAGGTGTATTAACTGA
>DQOT01000053.1 GCA_015658495.1 Fidelibacterota bacterium
AAACCAGCGAAAGAGCAGGTTAAGAATTTCATGGATTTTGTGCCATTCCACGATTTTCAACTGCCCCGGTAAGTGGAATAACCGTGTGGACTCAATAATAGGGGCACATGGTAATGGGTATCAGGATCATCCAGGGTAAATACAATTGGAATAACTGAATAAAAACTATCTACACCCTGGGATCGAAAATAAGGGGAAACGTTGAAAGTTAAACGATAGGTCCCGGGCGACACCGATTCAGGTTCAATGAATAAATTGTTGATCCGGCCATCGGTATCGGTGCAGCCTTCACCCACGGTTTCCCATGATTCCTGTGTTCGCCGCACTTCCAACACGACATGGATGTTTGCTGCCGGTTGTCCTTGAGCCGTATCCAGGACATGGGTTGTGATTGGACTTTTCATAATTGTCTCCCTTGCAAAATCTTTTTGAATGACCGTGTCCGGATCTCTTTCAGGGTGAGTCCCGCTGCCTCGGCATCCTTTTCCGTAATGGCTCCGCAACTGATACCCCGGAGAAAATAATTCAGTAGTCCCTGTCCGGTGGCAGCATCGTCAAAGACACCCTCGACCAATGTTACCTGGGCTGCTTTTTCCATAAACGATTTCAATCTTCGAGATGTGGACTCCAGGCTTTCCAGGAAAAAAGAGTAAACCGCAGCATAGCGAAGGGGAAACTGAAACGGGTGCAAATCCCACCCTTGGTAATACCCATGTTTAAGGGAATGTTGAATGTTGGTGAAGTTTAATATCCAAGCCTGATACACAACTTGCCGGTTTTCTTCCATCTGACTTTCTGTTAATGGTTTTTCCTCCGTTGGCCGGTGTGGTCCCACGGGCATGATATTGGTAGCGCCATCGGAAAGACGAATGCCAGTACCCCCCAGGGCGACTTGCATCATATGTCGGGCAAAATCGCAAGCCGGATGCGTCATACTTTGGTATTCGGCAGTGATGTTGGCGGAGGCGGTATAGTCGTAAACCCCGAAGTGTGCACCTATGCATCTGCCGTCTGCTGCCTTGACCAGTGCAGGCAGGGCTGAATTTCCATTGCTGTCTAGGATGGATTGGGGTGTCTCGATCATCAGTTCCATTTGGAGCGAGCCAGCGGAAATGCCGGTCTTTGCTTCCAGGGCATCAAACAGATAAACCAAAGAGGAAACCTGTTCGGGAATGGTTACTTTCGGCAAGGTTACAACAAAATTATCCGGAAGCTTACCCGTTGTCTTTTTCAAAAGGGACGTGATGAATAGGTCTAGGGTTCGGATCGACCGGTTTTTTTGTTCTTCTGTCAGGGGTTTAATTCGGATGCCAATAAAGGGCGGAAGTGAATTTTCTATCATACCTTTTGCCACTTCATCAGCGGCCAAAACAGCATGCATATCCTCTTCTTTGTCTGGCCGGTTTCCGTACCCATCTTCAAAATCGATTCGGAAATCCTCTACAGGTTCACGCACTAATTTTTCCAGCACACGCTGATACACAGTATAAGCAAAAAATGCTGCTTTTTTGGTTTTTTGGACAGCACCAAGGTCTTTTCGCAATTGATCTTCAAGAGCGGATATCTCTTCTTTCGAATTAGGGATATGTTCATGTCCTTTTAATTCCAGAGCTTTTGAGAAATCAACAAAGTTCGGTGCATATGCTTTCAGGTGATTAAGAGCAGCGTTCCCCATTTTTTTTGCGGATCCTGCCTGGAAAATATGTGCGCCTCCATACACGGTGTGAACCGGTTGCCTTTCAGGGGATTCTCCGGGGTGAGCTGTGTTAAAAATGGTATTGGCAGCTTTGAGACGTACATTAATTTCGTCAATAATATCGGGGGTAAGGGAGGATGTCATAGTGAAAGAAGATTATCTAAACGTAGTTGGGTGATTTTATTTTGTTCTTTAGCAGCGATTAATAATTCAGCCTCTGGATCGTTCTCCAGTCTTACCTTTAAAAGTGCCAACATTTCTTCAGCTGATTTTCCCGTCGCACAGACAATAAAAATATATCCAAAATTTTCTTCGTACAATCGATTTGATTCTGCCAAATCTTTCAAGATATTTTCGCCAGCCTCTTGGATTCCTGACTGTTCCTTTTCAGACCATGATTTTGTTTTTTGAAATTTTTTGCGCAACAAATCAATATCCCCTATTTTAGGATGGTGAGAAAATGCTTCAAGCCAATCTTCAGAGTTCAGTGAAAACCAAATTTTTTCTGTCAGATCAAAGAGCTCATTTTTATGTTGAAAAGGGCGAAAGGCAGTTATTTCCTCTACCCATTTCGAAGCGCCACAGCAGATCGCAAACTGTTCCAAAGCTTCAGATTTCGGTAATGTATTCAGGGTGTCAAGTGTCATCGTATTATAAAAATAACAATAAAATAGTTGGTTGTTATCACGGGACTGGACGGCCAATAATTCGCAATCGGCTTACACCGCCATCGGGGTAGATATTAAATCGAATATGGGTGAGCGTTTCAGTCTGATTCGATGCAATTGAAAAAATGTTTTCCTGGTTACCAGAAAGTTTTGAAACAGGCAGCAATTCTAACCAATCAATAGTGCTTATGAGAATAGCGTCCCGATCCGTATCGGGTTCAACGCACCCTTCAATAGAACATGAATCAGGAAAATTTCCTTTGAAATGTAATGTATCCACCACAATCCGCTCAACTATGCATGGTAATCCAAGTTTAAGGATCACCCAATCGTGTCCGGGACCACGTCGTCGCTTCGTTTCCCAGCCATCGCTCATGCCGGTTCCAATGCCAGGTTTAATCAGGTTTTCCATGTGACTGAAATGCATGTCGCTGCAGGCAAGCGTCTCACCGCCATTCTCCGAAGCGGCTGCATCAGTGAAGGAATTGCGATCATCCGCACTGTCTTCAGGCTGTCCGTAAACTCTGAATCGGGCTACGCCTCCATCGGGATAAATATTTAGCCGAAGATGAGTAAAGGAATCCTCATAATGAATCGCGAATCGGTTCTGTGAATCTCCCTGGAGCTCAACCCTGGAGAGAATTTCCGTCCATTCAACCTCATCCATAATTTCACCTAAAGCCGTAAAAGTAGGCACCCGGCATGCATCCACGGATGCTTGAGACGGAAAATTCCCGACGAAATGGTTGGTGTCAATATCCAATTCCTTTATCACGCCTGGTTTCCCGAGACGCAGGATGCACCAATCGTTCCCAGCGGTTCTCTTCCTTCGAGATTCCCATCCATCCATCCATTTACCGCGATCTGTATATTTATCGGATATAAATTCACCACGCCCCGGCTTGAGCAGGTTTTCTTTCGAGGCAAAGAATTCATCGCTGGCCAATAAAGTACGGCCACCATTTGATTCCGAGGCAAGATCGATGAGATCTTTTTGGAGTTTAGGTCCCATGATTTCCCATTACTATTTTACCATGAGGAAGCCCCACAAAACTTCCATTGTCAAAAACTTTTTGTCCACGAAGAAAGGTCTTATTTACAGCGCCGAACAGGCTCTCACCTTCATACGGTGTCAGTTTATGTTTGTGATGAATGGCTGTTTGTTCTACCAAAAACTCTGCCTCCGGATTCCAGCAGACCAGGTCCGCATCATAGCCGGGAGCAATCTGGCCTTTCTGTTGGCCTTTGCCAATAAATTTTGCAGGTCTTTTGCTCAACCAGTTTGTGAGTTGAACTAAGGAAAATCCACGTTGTCTGCATTCCGTCCAGATCACAGGAAGGGTAAACTGAATCGATGAAATACCCCCCCAGGCCATTTGAAAATCTCCCGTATCTAGCTTTTTCAATTCCGGAGTGCATGGTGAGTGATCCGAGGTAATAAAATCGATTGTCCCTTTTTCCAATCCCACCCACAGTTTTTCCCGGTTATCGGAGCCCCAAATTGGCGGGGAGCATTTGAAACGTGTATCTCCATCAGAAATTCGTTCGGAAGCGAAATGGAGATAATGTGGGCAGGTTTCCACAGTAAGAGGCAATCCTTCATCCCGAGTCTGGGAAATTTCAGGTAAAATGTCTGAAGAAGATAAATGAACAATATGTATGTGGGTCTCATATTCCCTGCACAACTTGATCAATAGTTTGATCGCATTATTCTCCCAGGATTTCGGCCTGGTCGCCTGAAAACTCTCATAGGTTTGGTGGCTATTTGATGTTTCAACACTATTTTCCAACTCGGCGTGTACTAAAACCGGAATCGCTTTATTGATAAGGATGGATAATGCTTTCCGAAGATGACTTTCTGCCACCTTTGGAAATTCATCAATCCCGGAATGACTCATAAACGCTTTGAATCCCAAGACGCCTGCCTCTGCCAGCGGTTCAATATCCTTAAGATTGTCCGGAATGAGGCCGCCATAAAACCCGCAGTCAATCCAAAGTTTCTCCCGGATTGAACTGGTTTTTTGGTGTAGCGCATCAACGGTTGTTGTTACAGGAATGCAGTTTAAGGGCATGTCCACAAGGGTGGTTATCCCTCCTGATGCGGCGGCTTTCGTTGCCGTTTCAAACCCCTCCCAATCGGTTCTCCCGGGTTCATTTATATGAACATGGGCATCAACCAGCCCCGGCATAACCACATCGTTTCCCAGGTCTTCGGTGGGGCAGCCATCAGGAATATTTTGTAAAGAAACGACATCCAGGATTTTTTCACCCCTGATAAGGATTGCAGCCGGGTTTTCACCTTCCGGGGTAACAACTCTTCGGCTGGAAATGGCAAAGTCTGGGACGGGTTCCATTTAGTTAGAGACCTGATCTCTTTTTTGAAGTATTTGTGCAGCCACGCTGATGGCAATTTCTTCCGGTGTGTTACTGGCCATGGGAATGCCTACGGGCGTGGTAAGCCGGGACAACTGATCTTCTGTGATCCCTTCACTTTTCAGTCGCTTGGTTATTTCAGTTATTTTCGCCTGGCTTCCCATTACACCAATGAAAGGAAAGG
>DQOT01000278.1 GCA_015658495.1 Fidelibacterota bacterium
ATGGCCGTTCCACGTGCTCCTAGGCGCAGATTGGATGGTGGCCCATCAGATCCAACCAATATCTATGGAACGGGGGTTGGGACGCTTGATGGTCTTGAGTCGATGTCGTTACATCGTGATTCCACAATTACCATGGCAAATTTTGCAGTAGAAACATTGAGAGATTCCATGGCTCTTATGAATAATGAAATGAGGAACCTTTTGGTGCGACTTTCCTCCATGGAACAAAATACAAAATTTTTATCTGATTCTTTGAGTACGATTCAATTGGAATTTAATATTTCAGAGAAGAATATGAATGAGGCCTTGAGGCACCTGTCTCGTTCCTTAAGATATTTTTATGCCGGCGATTATCGGGAAGCTTTGAAAGAGGTGGAATTGTCACTTGAATTAAATCCGAATTTGGCTCTTGCCTATGCCAGAAGAGGGTCAATCTATTATAAATTAGGTGATGTGCAGAGAGCAACCATCAACTGGAATCTGGCCCTTCGTCTGGATCCGGAATACACGGATGTGAGAAATATTTTGAAAGCCCTGCATGAAAATAATTTAAAATCCGCAAGTTTAATACAGGAGTAAACTAATGGATATTGCTCTAATTATTGGTGTTGTTCTTGGTATGTCTGCTATGATTGGCAGTATCGCTTATGCATTGTTTGTTGAGGGTTCAGCAGGTGGATTTGGTGACTTTATTTCTATACCGAGTTTTGGAATTGTTGCCGGAGGCATGATTGCATCCATTTTTGTGGCGTTCCCTATGCCTCATGTTGTGGCACTGGGTAAAGCTATTGGTGCTGTTTTAAAACCGGCTGATGATAAAATGGGTCCCTTGGTTGATACAGCATGCGAAGTTGGAGAATCAGCACGTAAAGGTGCAGCAGATCTTGAAAAAGCGGTTGAAACAATTAGAATTTATTTTTTAAAGGATGGTATACAAATGGTGGTGGATGGTTATTCCCTGGACGAAGTAACCGATATCATGGAAACTAGAATTGAATACCGTGAAAAACGTGAGAAGGTTCAAACGGACATGTTAAAAGCCATGGGTGACTTGGCCCCGGCTTGGGGTATGGTTGGAACGCTAATTGGTCTGGTGCTTATGTTAGCAGGGTTTGGAGGTGAAGGTGGAGCAGATAATCTGGGTGGCGGTATGGCTGCAGCATTGATCACAACGCTCTATGGTGCTGTTTTTGCAAATCTATTTTTTCTGCCGATGGCCCAAAAAATGGGTAATAAAACAACAATGACCTCCATGTCTGCCAGTTTACTTGTGGAAGCATCACGATTAATTCACCAAAAGAAGCATCCACTTATTATTAGGGAAAAACTCAATTCTTTTATTCCACCTTCGGAGTGGAAACGGGAGTAAGCTGATATGGGCATGACAGCAGAGCAAAAGAAAGCCTATAAAAAAGGTTTTGCGGCGGGTGCCGATTCTGTTGAGGAGGGCCTACCGGGTTGGTTCGGTACCTTCGCAGACATGATGACACTCCTGTTTGCGTTCTTTGTTCTTCTGGCCGCTATTTCAACCATGGATCCAGTAAAATTACAGGAAATGGCAAACTCCCAGGGTAAATCACTGGGGAGCAAGATCAAAGCATCTGGCAAAGCAGAAGAAGAGGGTGAATTTGAGCCTATCAAGAACCTGGCTGCGATGAAAGAAGCTATAGAAGAAACCATCAAGGAAATGAAAAAAGAAAATCCGGCGGGTGATCCTCCCATTGATATTGAAACCAGCGCCAAAGGCCTTATTATCAATATTAAGGGCGATTTTGCATTTCCATCCGGGAAAGCCGGTATGAAACCAGAACTCAAAAAATTACTTACAGAGGAGATTATTCCAAAAATTCAACTGAGTGTTTTCCAAGTGGAAGTGGCTGGACATTCAGACGCTGACCCAATGCCTAAAAAATGGAAAAAATTCTATGCCAGCAACTGGGAACTTTCAGCAGCGAGGGGCGCTGCAGTGGTGCGATACATGATCGAAAACGGTGTGCCCGCACCCAGACTTCTTGCTGCCGGGTATGGAGATTGGTATCCAAAAGGGCTTGACAGCATTAAGAAAATAAATCCCCTGTATAATCCCTTAACATTAACTTGGGGAGATGGAGAGCCCATTTTTGATTCAAAAGGCAAGGAACTACCGACAGTTTTATCATTGAATACAACAAAGAAACAAAAGTCTGCTAATCGAAGAATTCAAATCACTTTCATCCAACCACCGCACCACGGTAAAGGGCGATCAGCAACCAGCTATGATGATTAATTATTTTAATAAATTGCAAAATGCGGAGTAAACACATACCAAGGAGTTTCACATGAAAAAGGGGAATAAATATTTAATACCCGTCATCGGAACAATTATTGCGGTCACATTTCTCGTTGGGCAAGGAGCCGGTTATCTCTCCCAAAAACTGATGGTGGAAAACAACATCCGTGAGCGGGTCAAAGAAGCCCTTTCCAAGCTTATTGACACACAAAAATACGTCATTAATGTTGATGTTGAATTGGAAATCTTGGATGAAGTGAGTGAACAGATCACTGTTTTTTCTCCACGAAAATCAGTAAAAAGAGAACAGATAACACCCGCAGAGAAAACAGCCGACGCCCTCTTGAGAATGCAGGAAAAAATGATACAGGAATCTCAACCGGAAGCGGAAACCCGTTATTCCATTGGACTCCCCATCCCGGGATTCGAAATTGATGTTGTCGGGAAAAAAACTGAGCCGAGATCAGTAACCCAATCTACACCTATATCACCGAGAACCATGGAACCCATGGATCGTTCATCCCAGGATGATGATGCCAGTCAAGAAATGGTGGATAAAGTTATTTCCCGAAAGCGACCTTCCCGCGCGGTGGTCAAACGGATGGATCTTACCCTGATCCTTCAGGAAGGTGCTGCACCAGAATTGATTGAGAATATTCGTCAACTCACTATGGCTGCATCCAAATTTGACCGGGATCGTGGAGATAAGTTCACCATCATGACGGCCAGTTTCAAGGAACGCCGTGACCAGCGGTCCGCCGAGCAGATCATGTTGAAAAATATAGCAGAAAAAATTGATTTGTTAGAACAAAAACGCGTTACTGAAACCACGGATTGGCGAGAAGACATTCAACAATATCGCACTGAAGAATCTGCCCGCCGCGATGAGGATAGATCTTTCTTTGAAAAACAATTATCCCAAATGGAAGAAAAAGCAAAAGCACAGGCTTATGCCGCAGAAAAGAAAGAAATGCTTCGTCGGGATTCGTTGAAAGTTGCCAAGCTCAATAATGAAATAGGCGCATTAAGGGATATGCTGCAAATCACCCATAAGGAAGATGCATCAAAACAATCCAGGGTAGATTCATCCCGATTCGCCATGCTGGACAATGAATTACAGAGCTTACGAAGAATGCTTTTGCAAGCCATGCTTCAGGATTCCATTGATGCCCAGAAAAAAGCACAGGCAAAAATTGAAATAGAACTGGCCTCCCGGGAAAAAGAAAAAGCCACCCGTGATTCTTTGATCGAAGAAAAGATTTTAGCGCTAGAAGGTGTCCAATCTGAATTAGATGCCCTGCAAAGTGAAGTCTCTGGCGGCAAAGAATCATCCCAAATGATACTGATCATTCTGGGTGCACTCTCGGCCATTCTTTTAGTAGCACTCATCTTTGTATTAGGACGGACCAAGCAACAGGTGCCAATACCACCGTGGATGTATCCACCACCTCGTCTAAGAAAGAAGAAAAAGAAAAAAGCTAAAAAGAAAGATAAAAAGTCCGAAAAAGAAGAAAAAGAGGTCGATAAAGAGGATAAAAAAGAAGAAGAATCCAAGGAAGAGCCTGTAGCTGTAGAACCAGAACCAGAACCAGAACCAGAACCAGAACCGGAAACTGCACCCGAGCCAGAACCTGAGCATCAAGCTCCAAAGACATATGGTGAAGATCCGAATGTTTTAAAAAGTGAAATAGATGATATTCGCAAATCGGTTGTTTCAATGAGTGTTGGACAACCTGGCAGAACATCCACCATCGTAAAAGAATGGCTGGAACAACCCGCACCTGCACCACCCGAACCGGAAGAAGAATCCGATAGCGGTGATGAAGGTGACGAAGAATAACAGTAAGGAAAGAAACCATGATTACTGATTATCAGATGCTTTCAGGCCTGCAAAAGGTAGCAATCCTCTTTTCTGTTGTAGGGGAAAGCCTATCCTTATCTTTGGTCAAAGGTTTATCCAAAACAGAGATTCGAAAGATCCGGTCCACCTTACGCGGCATGGGCGATGTGGCTTTTTCTGTCAAGAAACGGGTGATGGAAGAGTTTTATTTCGGATTCCTGAGTGAACAATTCCAGGATGAAAAAACAGAAGATGGACCCATACATCCTTTTGAATTTTTACCAGACCTCCAGGATGAGCAATTACTAGCCTTGTTAAATAAGGAAGATCCACCTGTGATCGCCATGGTGCTGGCACAGCTCGAACCGGAAAAAAGAATGCTGATCTTGGATAAAGTTGACCCCACGGAAAAAGGACAGATCCTGATCGAATTGGGATCATTAGATAATATTCCTTTGGAAGGCATTATTGAAGTGGCGGCACGCCTGCGGAATAAATCGAGCTATCTTCCCCGCACCACAGAGTTTTCACGCGGCGGTGGAAAAGAAATCGCCCAGATCATTAGCGGCATGTCATCGGAAGAAGAAGAACGGTATCTGCAAACACTCCGGAATGAAGATCCGGCTCTTTATGAGGATGTGAAAAAATACCATCTCACGTTTATTGATATTATTGAAAAATTCCCAGACGGAATCCTGCGAGATATCATGAATACAGTGGATCTGTCAGATGTGTCCATGGCCATGAAAGGAGTTGACCAGGAAACGGTTGATCGTATCATTGGCAACTTGCCCCAGAAAAAGCAAGCCATGTATGAACCGGAAGAAGGCCCCAGGCCGAAACGTGAAGTGGACAAAGCTCGCAAAAAAGTTGTGGGTATCGCCAGAGATATGGAAAAAGAAGGCCAATTCAATGTTGCTGATTTAACTGGCGGCGGAGAAATGATCGAATAATTCCAGAATATAATTAGAAAAACAAAAAAGCCTCTGTCTTTGACGGGGGCTTTTTTGTTTTGGTGTGTTTATTCTCATGGACAAACTACCCCTATGGCTCACCGTAAAATATTACAAATAACTTCTGGAATTAATACATCTGATGGTGCCACAGCTGTAACTCATCTTCAAGCCCCATCCAGTTTTCCGGGTGGGGCTTTTTAATGAAAAATAATTGTTGCAATGTTAAATAGTTTAACGTCATACTATATGTATGAATTCAAAGTTAAAATCGTATTCTGAAGACCAACGCCGTGTTTTGAGTGCGTGGGTAAAATTGAACCGGGCCAATGAATCTGTAGGCCAATCGGACTTGATTATCATGAACGAACATGGCTTAACGATATCCCAATTCGGTACGATGGAAACCCTTTACCACAAAGGTTCCATGTGCCAAAAGGAGCTGGGTGAAAAACTACTCCGCAGCGGAGGAAACATGACCAAAGTGGTGGATAATCTTGAACGGGATGGCTACGTCATCCGCGTACGGGATGAAAAGGACCGCCGGTATTTCAGAATTGAACTCACATCAAATGGGACGGAGAAAATTGAAGAAGTATTTCCAAAAATTTTAGCAAATCTCACTGATCGCTTTTCTGTCCTTACTAAACAAGAACAAATATCTCTGTCCGAATTGTGCAAACGATTGGGGCTGGGCAAATAAAAAGAATTAAAAATGAATCTAAAAAACGAAATGG
>DQOT01000310.1 GCA_015658495.1 Fidelibacterota bacterium
GAAAAATCATGTTTAAATTTTTCATTCTTAATATTAATTACACCTTCTGATGTAAAAATGTGTCCATTTCGACCATTCCGGGTTGGTATCACACAATCAAACATATCCATGCCATGACAAACGGCATGAATAAGATCGGATGGCTTTCCAACTCCCATGAGATAGCGTGGTTGTTCCTTTGGTAAAACAGTGTTGCAGAATTCAACTGTATCCAGCATGGCATTTTTTTCTTCCCCCACAGCCAATCCGCCAATCGCTATTCCACAGTTTGAAAATGGAATTAATTCTTCCGCACTTTTTCTCCTTAATTTATGATTTACAGATCCTTGAATAATAGGAAAAACAGTTTGTTCGTAATCATATAGTTCGGGATTTTCATTCAACCAATCACCACATCGCTTCATCCACTGCGTTGTACGTTCGACCGCATCATTTACTGTTTTTTCCTCCGAGTCTCCCGGAGGACATTCATCAAATGCCATGATAATATCTGCACCCAGTTTTCGTTGGATCTCCATGGAGAATTCCGGTGTAAACATGTGTCGGCTGCCATCCAAATGAGATTGAAATTCCACACCATCATCGCTGATTTTGTTGAGTTGTGCCAGAGAAAAAACTTGGAAACCACCACTGTCTGTCAAAATTGATTTTGACCAGGAATTAAATTGATGAAGTCCGCCCGCTTGGTGTATAACATCAGTCCCGGGGCGTAAATAAAGATGATAGGTATTTCCTAAAATAATCTGGGAGCCAACGCCTTCCAACTCATGGGGTGCCATTGTCTTTACAGCACCCATCGTCCCAATCGGCATAAAGATGGGTGTTTTGATTGTGCCATGATCCGTTTTTAAAATGCCCGTACGGGCAGGAGTATTGGAATCAGAATTTTGAAGAGTGAATTTCATGTTTTATCGTTTCCTGAGGCTATCGAAGGATACAATAATATCCTCATACTTCGAAAAGCTCAGTAATCAAATTATTTTAAAACAAAATCTTAAAAGCTTCCTTCACAAATTTAACGGGATAAAGATCGATCTTAATTTTTTTCACTTTATCATTTACACTGGCTGCGGGGACCACAGCTTTCTTAAATCCAAGTGCGGCCGCTTCGAGCAATCTCTGTTCAAGCCTATTGATGGAACGGACTTCCCCTGCCAAACCCACTTCCCCTAAAAGAACAACATCCTCCCCAATGGGTTTATCCATGGTACTGGATGCTACGGAACAAATAATGGACAAATCAGCGGCCGGGTCATCAACCCGAAGCCCGCCAACGAGATTCACAAAAACATCTTTTGTTCCCATGGCGAGTCCCAACCGTTTTTCTAAAACAGCGATGAGCATTCCCAGCCGTTTATAGTCGAATCCATTTACATTCCGTTGGGGTGTCCCAAAGTTTGCATTAGAGACCAATGCCTGAACTTCTACTAAAATAGGCCGCGTCCCTTCCAGGCTCGGATAAATTGATGTTCCGGGAATATTAACGCTTCGTTCAGCCAAAAACATTTCAGATGGATTTGCAACTTCACGAAGTCCATTTTCATCCATATTAAATATGCCAACTTCGTGAGTTGCACCAAATCGATTCTTGGCTGATCTTAAAATCCGGTGGTCATATCGGTCATCGCCTTCCATGTATAAAACGGTATCAACCATGTGTTCCAGCATTTTAGGCCCGGCGATGGTGCCATCTTTTGTGACATGACCAACAATCAGGATTGTCACATTCTTTTGCTTGGATACTTCCAAGAGTCGCTGACCACAATCCCGGATCTGGCTGGGGGAACCGGGTAAGGATTCCAACCCGGAATTCATCACAGTTTGGATCGAATCGATGACAACCAGTTCAGGTCGGATTCGATCAATATGAGAAATGATGCCGTCCAACTCATTTTCGCCAGATAAAAATAACTGATCGGGATTTACATGAAGTCGCCGGGCACGAAGTGCCACTTGTTCTTCACTCTCTTCCGCAGAAATGTAGAGTACTTTCCGGTTAATTCCGGAACCGATATGTAGGGCTAAAGTGGATTTTCCAACGCCAGGACTTCCCCCTAACAGAATCAGCGATCCGGCTAATATGCCGCCGCCGAGAACACGGTCTGCTTCTTTGAGTCCCGTGGAAATTCGTTCGCCGGAATTAGCTGTTAAAACATCCGTCAAGGATTTGGTTTCCCGGGGTTCATGCTTCCGACCATTTTTCTTGGCAGGCACCTTGAATTCGGAGAGTGTTCCCCATTCTTTACAGGATGGACATTGACCATTCCATTTGGGAAAATCGTCTACGCATACGGAGCAAAGAAAGGCTGTTTTGGTTTTTAATTTAGCCATGGTGAGGCAGGAAATTGGTCACCACAGTAAGGGGAATCAAGAAAGGTTTACCAATCCGGGCCCAATGAGAAATACCATTGAGGTTTGGAATAACCGGTGTCATTTTTATCCCAGGCTGTTTCGATCCTTAAAATGAAATAACCCAAGTTAATTTTTGTTCCAAGTCCAACAGTTGTCACCCAAGGTGAAAATTCACCGGAATCACCTGAGCCATATCGCTCCGGCCATTGTGTCGTGGTGAATTCGTTCGCGTCATCCCAAGCTGCCCCCACATCCATGAACGCATGACCACGAATATTCCCGAAGATCACTTTTAGGGGGAATCCCAGTGCAAGGTAATTGATAAAAGGAAATCGAAACTCCAAGTTGAATAACGCCGCATTATACCCAAATCGTTCAGCAAATCGCGCACCGCGGAGTGGGAATGCATATTCAGTGAAATAGATATCGTGAATGAGAGATACGTTGGATGTATCCAAGATCACACGGCGAAAGTGGCTTTCATCTGTGACACCATTCGTTTCACCGCCGCCACCGAGCAAATAGGGTATGCCGCCCAGGAAGAATTTCTGTTTATTTGCGCCCATACTTTTACCCAAAAATCCACGGGCTGCGATCGTGTAATCTTTGCCGAACCGCCAATATTTTCGGGCATCTGTCTTGAGTGTTTGAAATTTCAAATTATCAGACCCATACCCCGGATTCACAGTCACCACGACATTTTGTCGAAAACCATCGATGGGACCCGTGAATCCAAAAACAGAATTATCATAAACCCAACTCAGTGTGGGAAGAATCGTGGAATAAGTTGATGAATACGTAATTTCGTACCGTACTTGGCTGAATTCATCCGTGCGTTGTTCCAAAATAGCATAATTAATGTTATGCCAAGACAACCCGTAATCCATTCTTTGGAAGCGGCTGAAGGGAAGAGAAATAAAGCCCTGCAGTCCGTAATGTCTAAGCCGGCCCAGAGAATAATAATCCACATTAAAAAAGTCGGCATTCTGAAAGGCAACAAAGTGATAATCTATTTGGTTTTTCAGATAGGCATAATAGAAAAAATAATCACTGTTTTCCAGGGTCAAAACCATTTCTGTTCCAAAGGCAATCTTATGATCACCCAAAATATCACTAAACGAAAAATACGTCATTCCTCTGGTGCCAAAGACATTACTGATTTGAAGATTTCCACTAATGAGATCCAGTGTAAACCGTGTCTTGTAGGATTTTGGAATATAATGCCCATCCATTTTTGTAGAATCCACAGAGACCAGTTCCGCCACTTGGGGTTCCTCCAAGGATGAATTAAAATGTTCATATCCCCTGGCAAAAATCCAATCGGAATACCCTTCCGAAAATCCTTTTCCCTGCTGAGTTGTTTTATGCTTACGAAGATCTGCAATCTTTTCATCATCTGCAGCATTCATCATTATATAATGCGTTGGGTTAACTGTTTTTTCTTGCAATCTGAATGGATTTGCAATGCTGTACAGATCCCAACCAATACCGGCATATCCTGCAAAAATGAGCATATCGTCATTCCCGGATAAGGTGGGTTGTTGGAGACCGGTCAGGACATTCGTTACTGCATAGGGCTCGGTCTTGTCCTGTACTTCACCAGATTCGGGATCAAATTCGTTAGGAAGTGGATGGATGAAAAGGTTCCAAACACCCTTGTGGTCTGCAGTATAAAAAAGTGAATTTCTCGTATTCGCCCAAATGGGATGGGACTCGTTATGGTCCGTGGCAGTGATGCGCTCGATTTTTTTGCTATGGACATCCACAGTATAGATATCGGTCTGACTGTAATTGTGATCAACCATCATGCCATTGTATTCACCGGAAACATGCTCACCCCGGTCAGAGACAAAGACAATCTGGGTTCCCGTTGGATTCCAGGATGGATATGAATCTGTAAAAATATCATCTGTGATCTTGCGGGTAGTACGCTTGTTAACATCGTAAATAAAAATATCGCTGGAAATGCCAACATGTCCCACAAAGGCAATCTCATTCCCTTTGGGGCTCCAGGATGCAGAAAAAACACCATCCATCTCCAATTCAATTTTTTGGCTTTTTCTTGTTTTTACATCAATGATATGCAGCACATCTCCCTTCCCTGCTTTGGCAGCTACCACGATCTTTTTACTATCCGGTGACCATGAAAGTCCTGGCTGGAGCCATTTCAATTCTTCAAAATCGACGGAGCGATTGCCTCTTACCAATCTTTTGATTCGTTTCCCAGTCATGGCATCCAGGATATGAATATCAAAATAACCGGTTTGGTCGGATAAGACCGCCACCCTGCTTCCATCAGGTGAAAGGGCAGGGCTCACATTATAAAAGTTCCGTGCTTTTTTATGATCTGTCAATTTTTTGGACATATCTTCTAACGGGGTCCGATCTTTCACATCCGCCCAATATTCCTTTTTAAGGTATTTATGCCATTGGGTGGTGAGATCAGTAAAATTCATCCCCAGCGCCCGTTCATACCCACGCTCGGCATTTTGGGTTATTTTCATGGAACGGAACACATCGCCAATTTTTTCCCGGCCATATTTCCCTGCAATGAATCGCCATAAAGATTGTCCGCCTTTATAGGCCATGAAATAGTTCAATTCTTTCACAGATGGCATCCGTTCATGGATGGCAATATCTCTCATAACCATATCCGCTTTTGTATCCCAGTTGGAACTCAAATATTCTGCCAATCCTTCGTTGGACCAAATGGGGACACGAATCTTGGTCCGGCTGGAAATCACATGCTGCATACTGCCGCCATAAACCATATCATTGATGACGGCATGAACCAACTCATGGTGGATTACATGGCGGAATTGTTCATAGTTCCCGTTAAACGGAAAGACAACGCGATTCTTGAACAGTTCTGTAACTCCGCCGATTCCTTCTCGCATGTAGGTGCCTACCACATTGGTCTGCTGAAAATCGTTATGGGAATTATAGACCATGATGGATACGCGCCGTTTCAAATCCCAGCGAAGATGGACCGAAATTTGTTCGTAGGAATCTTCCGCAACGTCGGCTGTGAATTCTGCCAGATCCTGCTCACCGCCATAATAATAAATATCAAAATGGGGCGTTTGGATATAATTCCAGTCAAAATCCCTGTACTGAACCTTATTCTGCCCAAAGGATTGAGCATTCAGAGTCATCGATAGGCATAAAATGAATATAAAAATGTATCTCATAGGTCTTAAATCTATGTCTCTCTCTGACGAGAGTTCCCGGAGGTTAATTCATTTATGAGAGAGAAGTCAACTATTCTGGACACCCAATTTTCTTTTGTAAAATTAAAATGAAACAACAAAGGTATCATGTCTTTAAGTCCATCAATCATCCTGATTGATGAGAAACTGTTTTCGAGATCATTCTTTTTAGAACGATCAGGGATGATTGTTTCACTTTGAATTAAAAATTGTAATTTTTATTAAAATCATTAATACTTAGGTCTATCCTTGCCCATAGAAAATGTCACAAGTAAGTTCTGCCCGTCATGAAGACACCCCTCTATTTTATTTCTGATATTCATTTAAAATTACAAACATCCCCCGAAGAGAAAAGCCGTCGGGAAAACTTGTACCGTTTACTGGATCATGTCCGGGGAACCGGTGGTACTTGCTTTTTTGTGGGTGACCTTTTTGATTTCTATTTTGAATATCCCCATCTGATCCCCAAAGCCTATACTGATTTCTACCAGAAAGCATTGGACATGAAAAAAGACGGTATTGAACTACACTATATTTTAGGTAATCACGATTATTGGGTACAGGATTTCATGACAGAAGAACTCATGGATAAAGTTTATTTTGACGATGCAACTCTTGAAGTAGATGGGAAAAAGTTTTACATCACCCATGGCGATGGCTTATTGAGTTGGGATCACGGATACCGTATGTTGCAAAAGACGATCCGTTCCCCATTCTTCATTTGGCTGTTTCGGTGGCTCCACCCAACCATCGCTTATAAAATCGCAAACTCTATTTCAAAAAGTGGCCGGCATCCCACACACTCAGAAGGATTTAATGAAGATGTACGAATTGAGATCCAGAATGTGGCCAAAAATCATTTCGATAAGGGCTTTGATTTCATGATCTGCGGGCATTATCATTTGGGTGAAATGTTTAGCTTGAATGAAGGGAAACTGGCCATTTTGGGCGATTGGTTTCATCGACCATCCTACGCCGTTTTTGATGGCAACGACCTGACTTTGCATCCATGGGAGCACGATGCGTAGGTTGTTGCTTATCGGAATTTCTTCACTTTTCCTTCTCCAGGGATGTTCCATAATCAAGGGATTGTTTGGGAAAAAGGGCATTGGTGATCCTAATGATCCCGATTTTTTGAACAATATCCAAACCTTGAAAAGCTCATATAGGGACGGGAATATCCTGGCACTAGATGAATTGGTACAGATTTACGAAGATTCGGATCAGCACATAAAAGCCCGTATCGCTGCCGGGAGGACTCTTGCAGAAACCCAGCATCCCACTGCACTGAATTCCATTGCAAAAATGGTGGGCACCACAACAGCGGTGGATTATACGCTGCTGAATGAATCCATTAATATGCTGGGACTATTTGACGAAAATCCAAAAGCGGCAGATGCATTAGTGAAAGCCATGCACAAGTTAGAAGACCGCACCAATACAATTCATATTTCTCTCGTCAAGAACCTGAATCGTGTGCGAACGAAGGACCAGATCCTGGCCTTGCTGGACCTCTACGAAGTCGCCAAAAGCAATATGTCCCGGACAGAACTTCTATTGACAGAAACACTGGGTGCATTGGGCAATGACCAGGTGATTCCGATCCTGACCATGGTTGCCAAAGACCCGAAAATAAATATCGGGATCCGGAATAAAGCTGTAGAGATCCTTGGAAAGAAAAATCCCAATGAAGTGGCGATCGCTTTTGCCGAATTGCTGGGCGACCCCAATACTAATCTTGAAGTGCGAGAATTTGCCCTGAATACCATGAGAGGCGTGAAGGAAGAAAATCTCGTTATTGCATTGCTCAACACTTACAACACAGGAAAATCCCAGTATTACAGCTTACTCAATACTATGCTGGCTGCCTTGGGCGAGTTTAATGATCCGGAAGTGAAAAAGGCAGTGATCGAGATCGCATACAGTGATGATTATCCTGTAGATATTCGAAAAAAAGCCATCGATAATCTTGCAGCATTCAAAGATCCATCTGTTATCAATAGACTTCTCCTCCTGTTGGAGAAAAAAGAGAATTATATTTATTACGACAATATTATCAACCTGGTTTACACCCTGGGCGAGGAAAGGAAAAATGCTGAGTCTGTCCGCAAGAAGGCATTTATAGCCCATTACAGCCGGAGGGAACATGAATAAGGCTTTATCGTGGATATTCCTTTTCGGACTCCTCATTGGCAAAGATAAATATGGTGTGACCGGTATTGTTCAAAACGCTGACGGGGAGGGTGTTAAAAAAGTGGAATTATCCATTTTTGATACAGAAGGCGAAGAAGTGAAAAGCACAAAATCCAAAGGTGGGGGTAAATTCAAATTCAAAAAAATTGAACCGGGTAAATACACCTTATATGGAGAGCATAAAAAAGAAGGAGCAGGGGAAATCAATTTCAATGTTGTAGATGAAGATGTTGAATTAGAACTGATCATTACTTCCGAACCGGAATCTGATGGTGAAGAGGAAATGGCTGATGCACCACATGAAGAGGAAAAAGAAGAAATCAGTGCCCCAGTTTTAATACCTCAACAGCGGAAAAAACCACCTAAAGCTCTACTGAAATTCGAAGAAACTTTCTTTGAGTACAAATCCAATCTTAAAGCACTTAAATCAGAGATTGATTCTTTAAAGAGGGTGGTAAAGGGATACCAAAAAAGCCAAACTATGCCTAATGTGAATCGTGAACTTTTAGACCTGATCCAGGTTCCTGCATATCATCATCGAATCGAACTACAAAATGGCACAGTGGTGACAGGCGATATTTTAGAGGAATCCGATTCCACATTAGTCCTGAAAACACAGATCGGTACATTAGTCTTGAAGAAGGAAATGGTCGTTCGGGTGGATGAGTTTGATAAACCAGCCCCAAAAGTCATTTTCCTGGGCGATCCATTTATTAATTATTATCCTGATCGGCAAATCTTCTCCGGGCGTGTGAAAAATACTGGAGAAATTCGAGCTGATTTCGTAAGGGTAATCGGAAACCTTTTTGATCAAACAACAGCCAACTCAGGCTCAGATTCCATTTTTGTGAAAGGAACCCGCATCGTTTATAATACAAATGTTGTTGCTGATACGGCATTAGAACCGGCACAAACAGCAAATTATGTTCTTACCATTCCTATCAGAAAAGGTAGAAAAGTTCAATACCATACCATGGATATTCATTGGGAGAGAACACAATAGTTGAGATTTAATTTTTTTCATCCATTCGCTTTTTTAATTATTTTTTTCCATTCCAGTTCAGTAATTGCTCATGATGGAGGAAATCGTGCAATCGAATTCCCGGATGTCCCAGGATTTAAAACACTGGTTTGCGATCTTCACATGCATACCGTTTTTTCTGATGGCAGTGTGTGGCCTAATATCCGGGTGCAAGAGGCACAAAGGGATCATGTGGATGTCATTGCCACCACTGAGCATTTAGAATACCAGCCCTGGAAAGATGATATTCCCCATCCCGATCGAAACAGATCATATGAATATGCAACTCACTTTGCAAAAAATACAGATGTTATGGTTATCAATGGATCTGAGATCACCCGAAATATGCCACCGGGACATGCCAATGCAATTTTTATTCAGGATGCAAATAAGCTATTGGTGGATGATCCTATGGATGCTTTCATAGAAGCACGAAAACAAGATGCATTTATTTTTTGGAATCATCCCCATTGGATCAGCCAGTCACCGGACGCCAGCGTGCCCTTAAGCCCTTTTCATCTTGATCTTATAGAACAAGGATTGTTGGAAGGAATTGAGGTCGTAAACGACACCACATATTCTGATGAAGCCTTCCAAGTTGCCTTAGATCATAACCTGACTATCTTGGGAACATCTGACATACACGAACTGATTGACTGGCAATATAAGGTTCCAGAGGGTGGCCACCGACCCGTGACCTTGGTTTTTGCAACTGAAAAAACACAACCTGCATTGAAACGAGCATTAAAAAAAGGACGAACCGTCGTCTGGTTCAATGATAAACTACTTGGAAAAAGAGAGCATCTCATTCCATTGATCAATGCGAGCCTGAGCGTTTCATCAGCAAGTTATATTAAAAACTCAACCGTGGTTCATACGAAAATTAAAAATAATTCAGATGCGCCTTTTATGCTGCGAAACCAGGGGTTGCATGATTTTTATAATTCAACGGATGTAATTACAATTCCACCCCATGGCGAAGCCATTTTGGATGTGAGAGTTGGAGAGAAAAAGCGAAAATTTACCTTAGAGTTTGAAGTGTTGAATGCCCTAACAGCACCGGCGACGCATCCTGTGATCCAAATTATGGTTCGACCAAATATGTAGCTTGTTGGATTAGTGGATTGACGGATGGCTGAATTGATGGTGATTGGGTGAAAGGTTGATTGGAGTGATGGAGATTTGGAGTAAAGGCTGGTGGAATGTTTGATGGTGTGGAAAAAGTCAAAGAGCATACCTTTAATCCCACTTGATTAAAGGGGGCTTTGGGGTTATCAAAAAACTGGATGCTGTTTGACTTTTGACCTATTCAGAGCCAAACAGCCAAGAAACTCCATGAACATACGAGATCGCTTCTCCTCCCCGCCTGAATGCAAATTACGGGCAGGCAACTGGCGGATCGCGATGACAGAAGCAATAGGTGAGTTATAATTATCCCGAAAAAAACTCGGGATAGGCTGTTTCCCATATTTAGATTTTCCCTATTGTAAGAAAATGAAATAATTCAAAAGAAAAAAGGTTAACAAAAATTGCCGGAATTACCCGAAGTCCAAACCGTCGTAGATCATTTAAGGGCAGATCTTGTTGGAGAAAAGATTATTGCGATCAGGCCGATCTGGCTTAAGGTACTGCACAACTTTGACCCGAATGATCTGTTCAAAAAAAATCATGGACTGGAGATCAAGGATGTGACCCGGCGGGCAAAATTCATTATCTTTCATTTACCCTCTTCCCTATTGGCGATCCATCTTCGTATGACGGGAAAGTTATATATATTCAATGAAGAAATTCCAAAACACACAACGGCTATATTTGAATTGGAAAGTGGCAAGAAAATTATCTTTGAGGATACGCGAAAATTTGGTCGGATTTATTTATATGAGAACCTCGATCTTATTAATAAACGTCATGGTATTGAACCATTGAGTGCTGAATTCACAAAAACATGGCTGTTTACAGAACTCAAGAAGAAAAAACGAAATATAAAAGCATTGCTGTTGGATCAATCCTTCATTGCAGGCTTGGGGAATATTTATACAGATGAATCCTTATGGGTCAGTGGCATTCACCCGAATTCTATTTCAAACGCTATTTCAAAAACCGCAGTAATTAAATTGCATCAAGCCATCCAGACATTATTGAGAGATGCAATAGAAGCCAAGGGAACAACCATTATTAATTTTTCTTTTTTGAATGGTCAATCCGGAAATTATGCTGATCAACTCAGGATCTTCGGGCGACAAGATGAAACCTGCTTTAAATGCGGTAAGGAAATAGAAAAAATTCGTGTAGCCGGCCGAGGGACCTATTTGTGCAATCAATGCCAGCGAAAATATAAATAACAATTATTTAGAATTTAACTATGAATCTTTTCTGCTATTTTTTCTATCTTATCCATATCTATCGGCTCCGACATGCCCATGTGGAATGCCAAAAACCACATAACAAAAATACCATAAGCTAAAAATACGAGTTGCCAAACCCAGAGTGAGGGCAAGCCAAAGGGCGCCCAGGTTAAGGGAGAATTGGGATCTGAGAAAATTGAATTGCCGATGGTTGCAAAGGGACCAAACCCCACAATAAACCAGAACACGGTCAATCCCCAGGCGAGTTTGATCTTTTTCCTTCTTTCCGGTGACATCCCTGTAACTGACTGAAGCAATTCATGTTTTTGAATCTTAATAGTTTTCTCTTCTTGAGAATCAGGATAAAGAACGGTGATGGTCCAAGTTGTGATGAGGTTGAAAAATATCCCCCAGCCGGCACTGTGAATCGTGAAAGGATAAGCGCCCCAGGGTACACCAAACCAGGCGGATGTTTTATCTGTAAGTGTCACCACTATAAGTCCAACAATTAAACCGGCAACGACCCCTTTGGTGGAAAATCCTTTGTAATAACAGATCCCGATTAATGCTGTGTACATTTGGAATCCATAAGCCACAGCCAGTCCGCCCAGCATCACAATGGCCTGGCTGGAATTCGCTGCTACAACCAATGCTGCCAGCGTCACGATGATAACAAAGATCCTGCCTGTCAATTTCTGTACTTGATCCGATGCGCCGGGTGAAACGTATTGGGCATAAATATCACGGGTTACCATTGCACTAAATGTGGACATATATGCGGCACCCGTACTTTGCATAGCAGCCAAGGCGCAAACGGCCAAAAGTCCCACCAGCCAAGGAGCAGAACTGGATAATAAGTTGATCAATTGCGGAACAAGATTCTTATCACTGGTGGCTGATAAAACACCCTTAGCTTCCAAGACATGCCCGCCAAATCCCTGGAAAATGGTAAATGAGAATAACATGATGCCGATCACAACTGAAGAGGCAACCACTTGCTGCCACCGGAATGCCCGTGGTGTTTTATTGGCAAATGCCCACATGGAAAAAGCCGGTGAGGACTGAATCCCCATCAAGGCGAACATATAGGTCATACACATCATGCCTGTCCACACACCGCCAACAGATTTTGAACCGGCGGAAACAAACTGGATACTTCCGGGAATAGCAACCTTTTTGGAATAGCCATCCATGGTCAGGTTTTGCCCGGAGTCTATATCTTTTTGGATCAGATTTGCAACACCATCGATAAATCCGGACCAGCCGCCTGCATAATGAATCGTGATGCCGCCAAGAATGGCGATTCCCAGCGCCAGGAGAATTGCCTGGGCACAATCCACATAAGCCACGGATCTTAATCCACCGGAGGCCACATAGATCATGACCACAGTTGATAATGCAAACATGCCAAAATTCACACTCACTAATCCATCCGTCAAAATGTGAAACAGATCTCCGGATGCTCTCAGTTGAACACCAAGATAAGGGACACTGAACAGGAAAGCAACCAACACGGTGAGGATACGCATGGCATTCCCGCCATAATAATCGCTGTACATTTCCCCGGGCGTGATGTATTCATAAACCTTTCCCAAAACCCATTGCCGGCGTAAAAACAATACACCGGTTAAGGGAATCGTTAAAGCGTAAAATGATGCAAATGCGTAGGGTAAACC
>DQOT01000240.1 GCA_015658495.1 Fidelibacterota bacterium
ACAGTTTCTTCTTGTCGAGGTTTTACCAGGGATACAAGGGGACGAAGCTCTTTTAGGGTTTCAGCGGAAAAACCAGGAATGTCCATCAGATCATAAAAACTGTATACAGGACCTTGGAAAAAAACAAATTCATAAAGTGCGCTGACCTGGCTATCTGTTAGAGGAAGTGTCCTCAAGTCCTCAAGAGATGCTGTATTGACGGGTACTTTTTGTGCCAAAGCAATTGAAAATACCAGAACCAATATTCGTATTACAGCCACTGAATCTCCAAGGATAGCTGTTGAGTTAAGGGGAGAACAGGATGAGTTAAAAAGCCGTAATCGATATGTAATATTTCCCATTTTAGACTAAAGCCTGCGCCAAACCGGTTGGGATTGCTTTGAACACCGGCTCGCAAATGCAAGCTTGGTAATATTTCATAATCCATGCCTGCGTGAATCTGTGTAGGATATTCCATAGATCGGGATAGTGCATCAGTTGTCCATACCAGGTTGTAGGGTGAATATGCCATACCAATTTGTATTCGTCTGGGCAGATCCACTGCAGCATTTGCTTCCCCCAATTGCGGGTGGTTAATATTTGTTACTTTTGCGCCAAAGCGAATTCGCTCCTGCAATGATGCCAAAAGGCCTGCATCCAAACCCACTGCCTGATGAGATCCCAAGTCTCGTCCATCGGAGCCATCCCCTGATGGGCCTGCTGATTGACCATAATCCACCATCTGCAGTCGAATGCCATATCCAAAAAACAGGGTGCTGTTGCGGTCAGCCTGCAAGGTGATGCCTTGATAAAATCCTGTAGCAATTTCGTGCGCTAAAGATCGACTTTTATAATCCGTTGAAAAATCTTCAACAGAAATACCAATTGTTCCCACAAATGGTAAACCGATTTGAAAGCCGGCAAGTGTATGTTTGAAATAGGATAATCCATATAAGGATTCACTTCCTAATACGACTGAATTTCTTTCCTGACCGGCCAAACCCGCCGGGTTATTGAATATGGCCCACGCACCGCCCTGACAGGCCACATCGCTTCCGGCCATTCCCAAAGATGATGCACCATAGTACAAATGCTCTGATGTCACCTGAGCAAAACTAACGGATAGCACCAATATTAATAAAATGATTTTGGCTCTAATCATATAGTCAATCCCTATAAACACCAATCACCACGGGAGCCATATCCTGGTAATGTTTGCCGGTAATCGCATCCGTAACATCCAGATGTATCAGATATGTACCGGGAGCAACAAGACGATACAGATTGTCGCGACCATCCCAGGTGTCTTCCTTATAAAACGAAATACCTCGGTATTCATCATAAAGTGTGGATGTTAATCTTCCTGCCATATCAAACACTCTCAATTTTATCCGGGCATTAGCCGGGAAACTGTAAGAATATGCAATCACTTCCCCCAATTGCGGCACGAATGGGAATGGCGCCACGGTTAATTCCGCAGAGAAGTCACCGGTTTGCCCTTCTAGTTTTTCCTGAATATCATCAGGATAGGCCGGCTGAATCTGACCTACACCACTGTATTCTCCGGCTATGCCGGCGACCTGAATCAATTCCCCAACCTGCAGGAGAGAATCCAATTCGAGATTAATAAGTTCAAAGTTGTCATTGTATAAAATATTGGTGGAGTTCCAGATGCGAACCGTGGTGACATCGCCCGACGCATCCTGCAAGCTAAGATTCGCTCCTGCGTTTGTTCCTGATGGATCTGATCTGGCAATGATTTTTCCCCATAGTTTCACGAACGTATACATATAAGCTAATGAATTGAATTCACTGATAGACAGATCAACTACAGGAATGTGAGCATTCTCTTTTAAAACGGTGATGCTGCTGTAAATCAATTCCGGTTTACCATCATATTCATCTACCTCTGCCACAACCAAGACTGAATCACCGCGGTGAAAAGAGGTATCAAGTGCAGAATTGTAAAGAATAATTCCTCTTTCAGATTCATCTTGTAAAAAGGCTTCTGTAAAAGTAGTGCGGAGTTTGCCTGCGGACACAGTTACAACGCCATCTATCTCGATTTGCTCACCCACATAATCACTTAAATTGTTCAGTAAATCTGCAATAGAAAGATCTTCAGGTGGTAAATTAATTGACACGACAAATAAATTGCTTGATTCTGATAATCCTGTAATATCAACTGCCGTCACAGAATAAACTAATGATCCTGTCAGGCCAAAAGGGCCTACATTAACACTAAATTGATCACTGGCCCCCTGCACCATGGTATGGGTTGTTGTATCACTTTGAAAAATTGTAATTAATTGAACGGATGTTAGACCTTCGTCATCAGTAACGGTTGCAGTGAAATTAAGTATATCTTCTGAAGTTGGAGATTCGGGAGAAACAGTCACAGCGGAAATTTCCGGTTTTGAGGAAACAAGCGCATAAACACCCCAAGTTTCATTAAAAGGTTCACTGGTTTCATCATGACCCGTAATTCCGTTACTTCCACTTTGGATCTCATTGCCTTCTTCACTTATTCTGACCAGTTTCTCATCCGTATTATGAATTGGAAGAAAGGCCTGACTGGCTGCAGGCGTGTCTGATTGGTAGCCATCAATACCTGTTTTATCAATAGCAAAAGAATTATCACCCCAGAGCAAATAATCTACATCCTTTACAGTTGTTGAACTCCCATCCCAATAAAAAATAATCAAGGTTTCATTCGCATTACCCAGTTTTGGCGCAGCACTGTTCCCCTTTGTATTTTCACCATCGACAGCATCAAGCATATCATCATTCAGGGTAAGGTCCGCATTTTCACCAAATTCGCTTGCGTATTTAGAGCTATCACGTAGCGAAACAATGATGAATGACCCTGCCGATATGGTATATCCAGATGGAAACCGGCAAATAAAATCTGAACTGGAACCGCTCCAATAATCCGTTCCGGAAGGCAATTGATAATAGAACTCTCCATTACCGATATCAGTTCCATCGGTCAAATAATAATTGGATAGGTCTATATCACTATCGGTTGGGTTTGTTATTTTAACATATTCTGCGTTACTAGGCGTGATGGCAAGCTCAGAAAACACCAGATGATCAAGTTCAGCAATGAGAACCAATGGGCTTAGCCATAGGGGCATTTTAAAAAAATTCATCGGGTTCCCTTACTCTGTAATCTCACTTAAAGCGATGCTTACTTGAGCAACATTACTTTTTGAACTGCCTGGTTTTGGCCATCTTGCAGCCGAATAAAATAAAGTCCCGATGGCAGGGAAGATGCATTCCATACCATCCTGTGGTTACCAGCTGATAAATTAGCATTTTTCAATTCGTCCACA
>DQOT01000373.1 GCA_015658495.1 Fidelibacterota bacterium
CTATGCTTACGGTGGGTTCAATATATCCATTAAACCCTATTTTAGCAAGGCTAATTCAATTTTATATGAGAATGACGGTGTCTATGCATTAGCAAATTTGAGAGGCGGTAGTGAATATGGCCAGGACTGGCATGAAGCAGGCATGCTCCATAATAAACAAAATGTATTTGATGATTTCATAGCCGCAGCGGAATATTTGGAAAGAAGCGGCATCACCTCACCCAATTATCTGGCAATTCGGGGTGGCTCCAATGGTGGGTTGTTGATTGGTGCAGTTCTAAATCAACGTCCCGATATTTGCAAGGTAGCCTATCCGGAAGTGGGCGTCATGGATATGCTGCGCTATGAACGTTTCACGATTGGACATGCCTGGTCGGTGGAATTTGGTTCTGTGACAGAAAAAGAACATTTTGAAAATATTGTTAAATATTCACCCCTTCATACCGTTCAGGATGGCGCCAATTATCCATCTGTCCTGATCTATACAGCAGATCATGATGATCGCGTTGTTCCGGCTCATTCCTTTAAATATGCAGCGGCTTTACAGGCAGGGCAAGGTGGGATTGATCCTATTTTGGTTCGAATTGGCCAGAGCGCCGGCCATGGCGCCGGAAAACCCACTAAGAAAATTATTGAAGAATACGCCGAAAAATGGGCCTTTATGTTTTACGAAATGGGCTTAGATATCTAAGCGAGAACACGGCCTATATCATCCCGGATCAAAATCAAAATGGCTGACTGAGATACGATCAAATAATCTTTATTCTCGATCTTGATCTCGATACTGGCTTTTCCAAGATACAGGGCATAGTCCCCGATCTCTGCCTGGGTGGGAATATATTTTACATCCGTTGTCTTTTCTTTCCAGGGTTCATCAAAGGATGTTTCCGGTGACCCCAATGGAATCCCGGGACCAACTTCCACAACCACCCCGCCGCGGATTTCCTGTTTTTCTATCACACTTGGGGGCAGGTATAACCCGGCAGGAGATTTTGTCTCACCTGTGTCAGGGCGGATCAAGACACGGTCACCAACGACCAATACTTGTTTATTTGTACTTTTCATAATTCAATAAATTGATAAGCCCCGAATAAACGGGGCTTATCTACAACTGCATCGCCGGTTGAAAGGAGGGTTTATAATGGTACCAAGCAAATGCAGTCTCAAAGATTTGTATCTTTTTCTTTAGGCTTTGGTGGTGATTTACCCCAGTAAGTTGTGTTGGAATTTAATAAAAAATATACGTTGTCGTTGGTGCGATATACATCTTGAGAATTGACGTTACGAATATAGTTGTGCTGATAATCCTGCCCGGCATTTCCAAAGATAAAATGAATTAACTCCTGATCTTTATCGTCGAAAACTTGGAGATGACGGCCCAATGAATCATCCACACCAAATTTTTCCCATTTATTTTCTTTCCTGGAGATGAGCATTTCCTGCTTAACGGCCAGTAAGCGGTCAAAAAGTTTGTCTATTTGGTTTTCTTTGATCAAAAGTGAATCTGCCTGGGTTATTTTCCAAGTTGTATCTGACCGTACGAGCTCTAAAGATTTTTCACCTTCAGAGATTAATACGCGATGGATATCGCTACGCTCACCAGAAAAAATAGCAGAACCTGAAATTGTATGTGATTTTTGCGTTTTTTGATTAAACAGGTATAATCCAAGTAGAAGTGTCAACGCACCTAAACTATATTTCAGTGAATCAGTCATAGATCTGCCTCAGGATATCTGCATGTTTTTTTTCTTTTCTCATTTGAAAAAA
>DQOT01000036.1 GCA_015658495.1 Fidelibacterota bacterium
CCCGATATATTCTGGAAAATCCTAAATCATTCCCCGGCGTATTGGGCACTATTGCTGATATGTTCCAGGTGGAAGAAGAATATCACGATGCGCTGGAATCCGGATTGGGTGGATTGTCACATTGTTTGATTGCAAACGATAAAAAATCGGCATTGGCCACCCTGGAAAAAGCACGAGAAAAACAGGCTGGTGATTTCGCCCTAATTCCATTAAAAGAAGCGAAATCACTTAAAACAAATCTGCAGAAAGTGCCAAAAAATCCACAAGTAATCGGGCGAGCTTCAGAACTTGTCAAAACCAGTAAAGAGCTTCAGCCATTGGCTGATTACCTTTTGGGAAATTTACTAATTGTGGATGATTTGCAGACCGTACTCCAATCCAAAGATCTGGATGGTTGGGGATTAGTGGACCAAACAGGTGCTTTCTCCAGGAGTGATTTGATCCTAAAAAACAGACAAGTATCTGAACATGGTCATTTGATGGGACGTCAGAAAAAACTAGATTCTATTTCTTCTGAATTAGACGGGCTCTCCAAAAAAGAAACAGAATTAACAACACAATTAAAATCACTTTTTGATGAAATCCAATCAAGCCAATCGGATGTAAAAAATAAACTACGCGAGATTGAAAAATTGGCTCAGGCTTCGTCTCAATGGGAGACAGAAGCAATTCGGAGTCAATTCCGGCAAACACAGATCACTGAATCGATTCAGTCCGCTAAACAGGAATTGGACGAAACAGAAGCAATATCGAAGCAATCCAAACAAGCATTGAAATCCCTCCAGCCTGCAATGGATAAAGCCCAGAAAACTTTGGATTCATTCCAATCCAAAGTGGATAAAGCCAATGAGAATGTGCTTCAGGCGCGAACGGAACGGGATGAGTACCAGCAAAAAGCTCAGGATATTCGTATTAATTTAATCGAATTAGAAACTCGGAGGGATCAACTCAAATTTAAAAAATCGTCTAGTGAAGAAACACGTGAAGAATTAAAATCCCGACAAGTTGGCATCAAAACAGGGATTGAAGAACTTCAAGCCAAAAAGAAAGAATTGGATGGACAAATCGCCGCAGGAGAAAAGGAATTAAAAACGCTGAATGCGGAAATCCAAAAACAGCTCTCCATCCTGGATCTCAAACAATCCGTTTTCCGCGAGACTTATCAAAATATTGAAGAAGTCCAGGCGCGCATTGTCGCAGAACAAAGAAATCGTGAACAAATTCTTGAAGATTTAAAAAATGCCGAATTGGAGGCGACAGAAACAAATCAATTGATTCGATTGGTTGAAGAACGAATTCGTGATCGATATCATAAAAAAGTGCCCACCGATTTGGTGGTGGATGATACAGAAGAACTGTTGGAAATTGAGATCAATAAAATCCAAAGGAGTTTAGAAAATATTGGTCCGGTGAATATGGCAGTGCAAGATGAGCATGACGAAGAAAATGAACGGCTGGAAACACTGTCTATCCAAAGAGATGATTTGATTGAAGCAGAAGAAAATCTTCGTGAAACTATTCGAAAAATTGATAAAGTGGCTCGGAAAAGATTCAAGGAAACTTTTGATTCAATTAAATCAAATTTTGAAAAATTATTTCAATTATTTTTTGAAGGTGGCAATGCCAATCTGAAATTGGTCGGTGATCCTGATCCGTTGGAAGCAGATATTGGCATTGAAGCACGACCACCGGGAAAACGGAATACATCCCTGCGACTTCTTTCCAGTGGCGAAAAAGCTCTAACAGCCATCTCACTTCTTTTTGCAATATACCAGGTTAAGCCAAGTCCCTATTGTATTTTGGATGAAGTAGATGCGCCCTTGGATGATGTGAATATTCATAAATTCACTCGGGTTCTTTCCAAATTTTGCGATGAAACTCAATTCATTATTGTAACCCATAATAAACTAACCATGGAAATCGCCGATTACATGTATGGTGTGACCCAGGAAAAGAAGGGAATTTCACAACTTGTTTCTGTGAAGTTTAACTAGAAACTTTTCTTTATTATTTATTATAGTATCATAATTGGTGCTAAATTCGGTACCATACTGGAAACCGAATGAAAACAATATCGTCCCAAGAAATTAAACGTCGTGGCATTTCTGCTGTAGATGAAGATTTGAAAGATGGTCCAGTGCATGTCATAAAAAATAATAAACTAAAATATGTCATTATGGACCAAGAAAAATATTCCGAATTAGTTTCTGAATCAGAAGCCAGTTATGATAAGCGGTTAATCAAAGCTTTAGATGAAATCGAAAGGGGAGAAATTCAGGCGCATGATACAATTAATGATTTAATGGATGCTATTGATTCCGAATCGATATAATTGTATTCTATACACACACCACCTGCATTTCGCCGAATTGCAAAAAAGGTTTTTAAATCTCATCCAGATCTTCGGTCAAGATTTAAATCCATCATTGAATTATTGAGAAATGACCCCAATCACCCTTCACTTAAACTCCATCCATTAAGTGGAAAATATAATGGGCTCCATGCCATTAACCTCACCTTTAAATTCAGAATAACATTGATCATCAAATTTGAAAATAAATCAATTATTTTGGTTGATATTGGGGGTCATGATGAAGTGTATAGGTGATCTATTTTTCCACTATGTTTGCAAGACATTCTCCATTTAATCCCATTGAAAAACCCCTAAATTCCCGTTCTTATGATTGCAACAAGTACTGAGTTTTTCCAAACTTATCCATTTATAAATACCTGGTTAGCACCGGCGCTGATCGTATTTGCCGGTGTTGTGCTGGGAATGTTTTTTAAACAGGTTGTCCATTCCCGTCTTAAAAAGGCGGCATCAAAATCCAAATGGGAAGGGGATGACATTATCCTCGATGCGGTAGAATCACAGATTGTTCTCTGGTTCTTTTTAGCTGCACTATCACTTGCACTCCGTGATGTTGAAATTGCTGAACCGTTTGGGCTCTATGTATCCAAATTCCTGATCATAATCCTGATCGCTTCCATCACCCATGCAGCAGCTAAACTCATTGTCGGTCTACTTGATCTCTGGTCTAAGAATCAAGGGGGTGGGTTCCCGTCCACAACCATGTTTATCAATTTTGTATGGGTCACTGTTTATATTATTGGTATACTTGTTATTCTGGATGCTTTGGATATTTCTATCACGCCCATGCTTACGGCTTTGGGAATTGGTGGCTTGGCAGTCTCACTTGCCCTCAAGGATACCCTGACTGATGTATTTGCCGGTCTCCATATTTTGTTGAGTAAAAAAGTTCAACCAGGCGATTTTGTCATTCTGGATTCCGGTGAAATGGGATATATCCAGAATATCACTTGGCGAAATACAAAAATGCTGGAGCGGACAAACAATATAATTAATATTCCGAATACCAAATTGTCCAATGCCATAATTAAGAATTATGACAGCGGTGATTCCAGCTTTTCCGTCAAAATTCCAGTGGGTGTGGGCTACGATTCCGATTTGGATGTGGTTGAGCGCGTGGTGATGGAAGTTGCCAATGATTTACATCAATCCATGGATGAGATGAATAAAGAAGCAAAACCTGCTTTCAAGTTCCGAGGATTTGGTCAATCCAGCATTGATTTCATAGTTTATTTCCGCGGGAATAAATACGGCGACCAGAATCCCATCATTCATGAATTTGTGAAAAAACTCCATAAGCGATTCAACGAGGAAGGGATTGAGATTCCCTTCCCTATGCGGACTGTTATCCAGCGCTCCGAATCATAGATGAAAACTTGGCTGATTGTTGGGGCGTCCCTGGCTGGATTAGCAGTTTTATTGGGCGCATTTGGCGCACATGGTTTAAAATCAAAAGTCTCGCCAGAAGATCTCGCCATTTTTGAGACCGGTGTTCGATATCATTTGTACCATGCACTTGGATTATTGATAATTGGTGCGATTGGTTTCCAGATTTCCCAAGATGTCATTCAGATTCCTGCTACTCTCCTTACCGCCGGTATCGTCATTTTTTCCGGGAGTCTTTATTTGTTGGTTTTAACCAATACAAGATGGCTTGGCGTAATCACGCCCATTGGCGGATTGTGTTTCATCATCGGCTGGTTACTGCTCGCATTCAATCTTTTTCGCTCCTGATCCTTGACCCAACCTGAAACCAGAAGACATCTCTCTGTCTGGACGGCATCTTCTTTTGTTGTCGCTTCAATGATCGGTACGGGTGTATTCACCAGTCTCGGTTATCAACTGGTAAATATTCAATCCGTATTTCCCCTGATGATGCTCTGGATTGTTGGTGGCATTGTGGCATTGTGCGGCACATTGGTATATAGCGAATTGGGAGCCGCATTGCCACGCTCCGGTGGCGAATACCATTTATTAAGCCGCATCATCCATCCATCCATTGGTTTTGGCGCAGGAATAGTCTCAGCCACCGTAGGATTTACTGCACCCGCAGTTTTGGCAGCCATGGCTTTGGGAAGTTATTTGTCTGCCGTCATCCCGGGATTGGATCAAACATTGATCGCTGCAATCGTCATTTTAGGGTTTCATGGACTGCATATGATGAGTGTTACATGGGGAACGAAATTTCAGGATGGCTCTACCGCAATAAAAATTGGATTGATCCTGATCTTCATCGCATTTGGATTATTTATGGATGCGCCCCAATCCATTTCGATCTGGCCAAAACTCGGAGATGGAGCAGTGATGTTGAGTTCCGGGTTTGCTGTGAGTTTGGTTTGGGTATCCTATGCCTATACGGGATGGAATTCAGCGGTTTATGTTGCGGGAGAGATCCACGATCCGAAACAGAATATTTCGCGATCCATGCTGATGGGAACCGCCTTTGTCATGGTGCTTTATATTTTATTGAATTATGTGTTTTTGTATTCTGCTCCTACGGATGCTATAGTGGGGCAAGTGGAAGTGGGTTACATTTCCGGTATTCGAATATTTGGTAAAATGGGAGCAAAAATTATTGGAATTGGAATTTCTATTTTATTGTTATCCACCGTTAGCAGTTATGTTTACATTGGCCCAAGAATCATGCAGATCATGGGAGAAGATCACGCGTTTATCGGATTTCTAAAAGAAAAGAATTCAGATGAAATCCCATTGAATGCCTTTTGGGTTCAATTGGGGATATCATTTCTGTTTATTCTCAAATCATCCTTTGAACAGGTGCTGATGTATGCTGGCATTTCTCTTATTATTACAACGACATTGACAGTTATTTCTCTATTTATTCTGCGAATCAATGAACCTGATCTTGATCGTCCTTATAAAGTCTGGGCTTATCCACTTACACCCATGATCTACCTTATTATCAATTGCTGGATATTGTTCTATTCATTCAGGGAATCCACATTTGAGTTTATGGTTGGGATCGGTATTATCACCACAAGCATCGCCCTGTATTATTTAATTCCAGTCTTGAAAAAGGTTTAATGAAAAAACCATTACTCCTGGATGGTGCCATGGGAACTGAATTGATCAATCGTGGCATAGATCTCCCATTACCGATCTGGTCGGCAGATGCCAATTTAACCCATCCGGAAATTGTAAAGGAAATTCATTTCGAATACATTCAGGCTGGTGCGGAACTCATTACAACGAATACGTTTCGGACTACAACCTGGACCTATCGAAAAGCAGGATATACACCAGCGAGAGCAAGAGAACGGGCAAAGGATAGTTTATATAAAGCGGTTGAATGTGCACAAAGTGCAGCGGGCGAAACTGTAAAAGTTGCCGGTTCTGTTACCTCTCTTGAAGACTGTTATTCTCCGGAGAAATTTCCCGGAAAAACCGCTGCTGAAGATATTTATGGCGAGACCACGGAATGGATGGTTGACGCAGGTTTGAATTTCATTTTATTTGAAACCATGGGGAATATCCAGGAGATCACCATCGCCCTGGAAACTGCCAAAGGTTTTGACAATGAGGTGTGGATAAGTCTCATTATGAAAAACGGCGATCATATTCTAGATGGAACGCCAATTCAAGATGTTATCTCACTAATTAATGGTTTTGAAGTGGATTGTTTGCTGAATAATTGCAACCAATTGGATACGACATTAAGGTGCATCGATCATTTTGAAAACGATTGGAAAGGGATGTGGGGCACCTATCCAAACCTTGGAAAAACTGATTTCGAAAATGATTATTTTGACATCATTGACGAATCTAATTTCAGCGCTGGAATGAAGTCTATTTTGATGAAAGATCCTGGTGTGATCGGGGTCTGCTGCGGGTCAACACCACAGCATATTAGAAAAATAAAAACCTTAATCGAAAAAGATTGAATGATAGAGTGATTGCACTATCATTTTTCATTCTACCAATCACCAAATCAACCATTCAACCAATCAACAAAAAAACATGCATTTAAAGATCAAACCATTTAACGGGTCAGTCAGATCTCTTTACGAAAATCACGGCCATTTTCATGATGGCGATTCGGGGATCGATCTCTTCGTGATCTCGGAACAAACCATTGAAGCAGGGGAGACCACCCTGATCCATTTGGGCATTGCCTGTGAGAATACGGAAAATAAACCGTATTTGTTAATGCCGCGATCCAGTATTGCCAAAACGCCACTCCGGCTATGCAATTCTATTGGACTCATCGATGCGGGCTACCGTGGTGAGATCAAGGCAGTAGTGGATAATATTAAATCTGAGCTGTACACCGTGGAAAAAGGACAACGTTTGTTTCAATTAGTTGCCATGGACGGAAGTCCCATCAATTTCCAGTTGGTGGACGAATTGACAGAAACAACACGAGGCGAAGACGGGTTCGGTTCTACAGGGAAATAATGACAGACTTTGCCATATTGACACTTTTTATCACCTGACTCTTCCAAAATGAATTATAACTAAAATTGGTACATTCTTTGTATAAGGAGTGACAATTTAAGACAATTTATAAATCAGTCTTAAATATTGAAATAAAAACGAATTGTGTGGTAATTTTGCCGCCGCTTTTAATAAATATTTTTAATAAAAAAGATCAACACATAAAGGAGTTGAAGAAATGGGATTAAAACTAAAGCCATTGTCAGACCGCGTAGTTGTGGAGCCTGATGCGGCTGAAGAAAAATCAACTGGAGGAATCATTCTTCCTGACACAGCCCAGGAAAAACCACATCAGGGAACTGTTGTTGCTGTTGGACCAGGCAAAGCCAGTGATGCTGGCACAATTGTAGAAATGACCGTGAAATCAGGAGACAAAGTTCTTTACGGAAAGTATTCCGGAACTGAGATTGCTCTTGAAGGCACGGATTATGTAATCATGCGCGAAAGCGACATATTAGCCGTACTATAAGGAGAAAAATAAAATGGCAAAAGACATTGCATATTCTCTCGACGCTCGTAATTCTTTAAAAGCTGGTGTGGATAAATTGGCCAATGCGGTCAAAATCACACTGGGACCTAAAGGACGGAATGTCGTTATCGAGAAAAAATTCGGTGCTCCAACTATAACTAAAGATGGTGTAACCGTTGCAAAAGAAATTGATCTCGAAAATAAACTCGAGAACATAGGTGCACAAATGGTTCGCGAAGTTGCGTCCAAAACATCCGATGTTGCGGGTGACGGAACAACGACTGCTACTGTTTTAGCACAATCCATCATTACCGAAGGAATCAAAAATGTAACCGCAGGTGCTAACCCCATGTCCATTAAACGTGGCATCGATGCTGCTCGTGATGCGATTGTGAAAGCTATCAAAAGTCAATCCAAAGACTTGCCGGATGCACAACAGATCGCTCAGGTTGCTACCATTTCTGCAAACGATGACAGCGAGATCGGTGATAAGATCGCCGAAGCTATGGAAAAAGTTGGCAAAGATGGTGTAATTACTGTTGAAGAATCCAAAACGGCTGAAACATTCCTTGAATTTGTTGAAGGGATGCAATTTGACCGTGGATATCTTTCACCCTACTTCGTGACCAATTCTGAATCCATGGATGCAGAAATGGAAGACCCATATATCCTGATACATGACAAAAAGATCTCCAACATGAAAGATCTTCTTCCTTTATTGGAAAAAGTGGTTCAAACCGGTAAACCTGTTGTTATTATTGCTGAAGATATTGAAGGTGAAGCACTGGCAACACTTGTGGTGAACATACTCCGCGGTACTTTCAAAGTCTTGGCTGTGAAAGCACCAGGTTTTGGTGATCGCCGCAAAGCCATGTTGGAAGATATTGCTGTTTTGACCGGTGCAACAGTTATCTCTGAAGATGCGGGCTATAAGTTGGAAAACGCAACCCTGGATTACCTGGGTACCGCAAAACGCATCGTATCTGACAAAGATAATTCAACCATCGTTGATGGCGGTGGATCTGCTGATGCTATCAAAGGACGGATCAATGAGATCAAAGTACAGATTGAAAAAACAACATCGGACTATGATAGTGAAAAACTGCAAGAACGCCTCGCAAAATTATCTGGTGGTGTTGCAGTAATCAATGTTGGTGCTGCAACCGAAGTAGAAATGAAAGAAAAGAAAGCACGTGTGGAAGATGCTCTCCATGCAACCCGTGCCGCTGTGGAAGAAGGAATTGTTCCCGGTGGTGGGGTGGTTCTCCTTCGCGCAGTTTCTGCTTTGGATGATGTGAAAGTTGACAGTGAACAACAAGTAGGTGTGGATATTATGCGCCGTGCTTTGGAAGCACCGATTCGCCAAATCGTTGCAAATGCAGGTGATGAACCATCGATTGTCGTACAAGAAGTCCGGAAAGGGAAAGGCGATTTTGGATATGATGCAAGAAACGGTAAGTATGTGAACCTGTTTAAAGCAGGCATTATCGATCCTGCGAAAGTGGCTCGTGTCGCCGTTGAAAATGCAACTTCCATCGCAGGGATGATTCTCACCACGGAAGCAGCGGTTGTGGACATTCCGGAAGATGATAAAATGCCTTCAATGCCAGACCCCGGAATGGGAGGTATGGGCGGCATGATGTAATCCTCATCAGATCCTATCTGATTTATAAAAAAAGCCTCCGCCATTTGGCGGGGGTTTTTTTATGTAAAATGTTGGTGGAACAGGTGAGAAGAGTGCCGTAATTTTTTTGCTTATGTTTTCAAATAAAACCGACCGTAAACGTTTTTTCATTATTGATGGGTATGCACTTCTTTATCGCACCCATTTCGCCCTGATCCGAAATCCGCTTATCACCAGTTATGGGCTCCACACCAGCGCACTCTTTGGTTTTGCCAACCAAGTCCTGAAACTGATTCGCTCTGAGAAACCAGATTATATTGCCTGCGCTTTTGATTCCAAGGAAAAAACATTTCGCCACGATATGTACAAGGAATACAAGGCAAATCGCCCCCCCATGCCGGAAGAGTTACAGATCCAATTACCCCATCTCTGGGAAATGCTGGAAGTGATGAATTTACCCGTGTTGAAAAAACCCGGTGTGGAAGCGGATGATATCATGGGCACCTTGGCAGTTCAGGCGGAAAAAGAAGGACTGGATACATATATTGTGAGTGGTGACAAAGATTTTATGCAACTCATGAATAACCATATTTTCCTGTATGCGCCGAGTACGCGAAAATCGCCCGATCCTATCATTTACGATCCGGCGAAAGTGGAAGAAAAATGGGGTGTACCCCCAGAGAAAATCATCGATCTTTTGGGACTCATGGGCGACAGTTCCGATAATGTCCCCGGTGTAGCTGGCGTGGGCGAAAAAACCGCGGTGAAACTCATAAAAGCATATGGCTCCTTAGAAGGTGCATTGGAAAATGCGGATAAAGTGACAAACAAACGGGCACACAATGGTTTGAAGGACGGTGTTGAAAATGCCCTTTTGAGCAAAGAACTGGTCACAATACTCACCGACGTGGAATTATCTTCAGGCGTGAGCGAATTTGAAAAACGGGAAATGGATTTGGATGCCTGTGCTGAAAAATTCACCGAATTGGAATTCCATGCCCTCATTAAACAATTAGCTACTGAACCCAATTTTGAAGCAATGAAAGAAAAACAGGATGTGGAGAAGGATTATAAAACAATCCTGACTGAAAAAAAGTTGGATGCGCTTGTAAAAAAATTGAAAAAATCGAAACGATTTTCCATTGATTTAGAAACCACATCTGTTCAACCCATGGAGGCAGACATTGTTGGGTTGAGTTTTTCCAATAAAGCTGATTCCGGCTGGTATATACCGATCCAATATTTGGAGAAAGAAAAGAACAATTTTGGTGATGATGATCTTTTCGTTGTCCTTGAAAAACTCAAATCAGTTTTGGAAGACGATTCCATACTTAAGACTGGTCAAGATATCAAATATGATGCTTTGATTCTCAAGCGATTTGGTGTGACGTTAAAAGGAATCGAATTTGACACCATGATTGCGGCGCATTTGTTGAATCCTGCAGCACGATCCTTAAAATTGAACACCTTGAGCCTTGAGCATCTCAATTATGAAATGGTGCCCATTGAAGAATTGATCGGGAAAGGGAGAAACCTGATCACAATGGATCAGGTACCCTTTGAAAAAGCATCATTTTATGCCATTGAAGATGCGGATATTGCATTCCAACTCACAGAATTGTTTGAAACCAGATTGAAAGAAGCGGAACTCTACGAATTCTTTTCCACCATCGAAATACCCTTGATCCCTGTTCTCCTTGAAATGGAATATGAAGGCACATTCGTTGATTCGGTCTTATTGAAAGAAATGTCTGAGGAAATCGGGAAAAAACTGGACGGACTTATTTCCGATATTCATCACTTGGCCGGGACTGAATTCAATATCAATTCCACACAACAGTTGGCAAATATTTTATTCGATATCCTGGAACTTCCCCAGATAAAGAAGCGAAGTACGGCAGAAGATGTGTTAAAGAAACTGAAAGAGCATCATGATCTGCCCAAGCATATTTTGGAATACCGAAAGTACAACAAACTAAAAAACACATATGTGGATGCACTCCCGGAATTAGTGAATCAAGAAACAGGTCGTATCCATTCCACCTTTAATCAAACCATTGCTGCAACAGGACGACTTTCCAGTACCAATCCCAACTTCCAGAATATTCCGATTCGGACGGAAGAGGGGCGGGAGATACGGAAAGCATTCCGAGCACAATCCCATGGTTGGAAAATATTATCCGCTGATTATTCCCAGGTGGAGTTGCGGGTCATGGCACATTTGAGTCAGGATAAAGGATTGATTGATGCCTTTCAAAATGGAGAAGATATTCATTCACGAACAGCAAGCCATGTATTTAATGTTCCCTTGGAATCAGTCTTGCCGGAAATGCGCCGAACGGCTAAAGTTGTGAATTTCGGGATCATGTACGGTGCAGGCCCCTTTCGGATGAGCCAGGAATTGGGCATCCCAAGAAACGAAGCGGTTGCAATTATTGAATCTTATTTTGACCAATATTCCGGCATCCGGAATTATATTGATGCTACCTTGGAAAAAGCGCGTAATGATAAATATGTAGAAACAATGCTGGGTCGTCGTCGTCCTGTTTGGGATGCAGATTCGGATAATGGACTCCGTCGCCAAGCAGCAGAGCGCATGGCTATAAATATGCCGATACAGGGTTCCGCTGCGGAAATGATCAAACTGGCCATGTGTGCTATTCAAAATGAAATAGAAGACCAAAAAATGGAATCAAAAATGATTCTGCAGATTCATGATGAATTGTTGTTCGAATTCCCCGATTCTGAAGAAGATTCCTTATTAAAATTGGTTGTGGATAAAATGGAAAATGCAATGGAGTTGTCAGTGCCTTTGATCGTGGATCATGGTATTGGTAATAACTGGTTTGAAGCACACTGATTGGATTAGGATTTGGAATTAAGATGGAAGATGGAAAATGTAAAAAGGAAAAAAACTTAGCGAAACTTCGTGGCAAATAAATAATGGAAGCAAGTATAACACTCAAAAAGGTCGGGAAACTGATCGGTGATAAAACCATCCTGGCGGGACTCACCTTTGGTGTGGAGCGAGGAACACTTGTGGCAATCGTCGGAGTGAATGATGCCGGGAAATCCACACTGATTAAATTGCTTTCCGGTTTTGAAAATCCAAATTATGGACAGGTATTTATCCACGGCTTGGATATGGAAAAGCGTCGCCGGGAAACACGGGAATTGATTGGATATGTTCCCCATGAAAATGACTTGGATCCCTGGCTCACCGTGGAACAAAATATTCGCTTTACTGCCAACCTCTATAAAGTGAATACAGCCACAGCATCAGCCCGGATTGTCCGTTTTGCAGAAGCCCTGAACCTTGTTCCCTATCTAAATGAAATTGCTATGAATGTGTCCCACGGCATCCAGAAAAAAACCATGTTGGTCAGGGAATTGGTTCATGATCCGGATGTTCTAATTATGGATGAGCCTACCGGTTACATGGATGCAGAATCGATCCGGCTTACCTGGGATCTGTTGAAAGAATTGAAAGGTAACAAAACGATCATTTATGTGAGCAATGCCTTGGCAGAGATCGAACAGGCACATGATAGAATATTGGTCTTTCACGAGGGGCGAATACTCATGGATGGTCATTTGGACAAATTATTGGAAAGCACAATGGATTACCATCAATTCCAGATTGAGTTTAAAAATTTATCTGCTAAATTGTATAAACAACTCGCTAATGTGGCTACAGTTGTATCCCCGAACCGGTTAGACAATATTTTCCATTTCTACGGTCGGACACGAAATGTCTTTTTTGATGTAATTCGTACCGCATCCGATGAATTGATGATCGATCTGAATGTGAAAAAACTGGGACTCCGGGATCTGTTGGATTCAGAATTTGCCGGGAGAGGTTTAGATTGATTCTCGCTCTATTGAAACGGCGACTCTGGCTATGGCAAAACCGGTTGATTCCCAGTTTGATCTTACTGTTAGCTATGCCCGTTATCCTGTTTGCATTGGTTAATCTTCCATTGAAAAATATCATGGGGCATAGCTTGTCTGGGGTTCCGTTCGAACTTTGGGTCATTCCTGGATTCATTTTCGTCATTTCGTCTGTGGGATTATTTCCACTTCTTTACCGTGATTTCTTTGACCTGCGGGTTCACCAAAAAGTCCTTGTCCATGTGGCGCTTGCGCCTTACAGGAAACGCATGTTGATCGGGGGGTACCTCATCGTTGCAGGAATCGAAGCTATGATCCTGAGCCTTATTTCATTAGTGATTTTTTCAGGATTGGCCCCCTTCCCGCTCACTCTGATTGACACCCTTTTCATGATGGTTTGTCTTGCAGTGTATTTATTGCTCCTTGGCAATTATTTCATCAGTATGGGATTACTTATTGATACAGTGACGACATTCTTTTTGATCACTTTCATAACATGCATTTTTATTTTATTCGGGAATGGTTTTATCATTGAATTCGGTTTTTTTCCTGCGGGGATTGAAAATTTCTTAAGATGGCAACCCCTGTCCATCCCTTACCAGGCATTTCAATTGTTTATTCGCAGCGGTATCATTGATTGGGCACTGCTTTTTTCTTCATTGCTTCTAGGATTACTTTGGATGTTAGGCAACACCACCATCCTGAAACGAAAGTTACGACATTGATCGCTTATTTATCCGGCGGCATGGAGAATGCCCAGAATGAAGGTGCGGATTGGCGTACTGACATGACGGTTTGGCTCAAGGAAAACCTCAACCATGACACGATTGATCCAGTCCTTGAATCGGAAAAAATGGTCATCGCCCATGATGCAGAAGATTATCGGGATTGGAAAACGACTGATCCGGAAAAATTCAAGGAATTCATTCGGCTTTTGATCAACCAGGATCTTCGAGCCGTCATTGGGAAAGTGGATTATTTGATCGTCCTTTGGGACGAAAGTGTATTGTATGGTGGTGGCACCCACGGAGAGGTCACTATGGCCTATTGGGTGGATCGGCCGGTATTTTTAGTGAACAGACTTTCCAAAGAAAAATTAAGCGCCTGGATCTCCTCCTGTTCCACGCAAACTTTTTACTCCTTTGATGCATTGAAGGAAACACTTTTGAAAGAATATAAAAAATGAATTTTAATCGACCCAAAGCATACATTCATACGGACAGGCTCAAGCGAAACCTATGGAATATTCGACGACATGTAGGTGACCGAAAACTCGTTTGTGTGGTGAAGGCTAATGGCTACGGCCACGGTGCAATTGAAGTCTCTAAAGTCCTTGCAAAAGAACCGGGAATCATCTTGGCAGTTTTTGCTTTTGAAGAAGCCATTGAACTCCGTGAAAATGGGATCGAGAATGAGATACTGATCTTTTCACGGATGCAGCCGGATTATTTACCAAAGGCTGTTAAATTGAATTTTACCTTAAATGTGTGTGCAATGGCTGATCTTAAAGCATTGGCAGAATTCAAATCCAATGGTGGAAATTGTCCCACCTTTCATCTCAAGTTTGATACGGGTATGACACGGCTGGGATTTGATCCTGCAGAGGCAGATTCTGTTTTTTCCTTTATAAATAAAAATGATCTTTATCCGGAAGGGATCTATTCCCATTTTGCCACCGCAGATGAAGGTGATCTCTCATATGCAGAATCCCAATTGAAACAATTCAATGAAATTGTTGAGAAAGGGAAAAGTTTAGGAATTGATTTCAACTATATTCATTGTTCCAATAGTGGCGCGATCCTGAATTTGCCCAATGCTTATTTCAATTTAATTCGAGTTGGTATGCTCCTGTACGGTGTACCGCCATCAGACGAAGTACCCATGGATATTCCCGTGGAACCGGTCATGAGTTTTTGCGGTCCTATTGTGAATGTCCGCAGGGTGAAGGCGGGAACACAAGTGAGTTATGGCGGTGTTTACAGTACAGAAAAAGATACTAATATCGCCGTGATCCAAACCGGGTTTGCGGACGGATTTCCCCGTTCCTGGTATGAAAAAGGATATGTGAGTTATGGAGGCCAGAATTACAAAATCGCCGGCCGTGTGTGCATGGATCAACTCATGGTAGATTTTGGTGATAAAGAGCCGGAAGAAGGGGAAGAAGTCCTTTTCTTTGGTAGAAAGGATGAAAACGAGATTCCGGTTGAAACCATTGCTGAAGCCATTGGCACAACCACCTATGTTTTACTCACGGACATCCACGGCCGAACAAAACGAATTATCGTATAACCCTATTCCCGGTGGTATTTACTGCCTTTCCGGATCGACACCGCCCGGAAGAGTTGTTCCGATAAGATCATATGTACCATTTCGTGAGGGAATGTCATTTTAGAAAATGACATTAAATGATTCACTTTTTTTCGAATTTCTGCGTTTTGAAATAACCTCTTTGGGCTTTCCATCTTTTAATTTAATCAATTCAACAGAAATATCCTTTTTCGCCCATTTGAGATATTCTGCTTGTCGGTTTTAGAATGCCTTTTCCGTCACCTTTCCAACCACCACAATTTTGATCTTCATTTATGGATAAATAGAATGGTCTGGGATATCCCCCAACTCTTCAATCCATGATAACCGCTTCTTTGTCCAGATATTTCGTTCAGGTGGACATTTTTCAGGTTCGTCCAAACATCCAACTGTAATATCTATGACACTTTTTTGATTGGGATGCCAATAAGCGATGGCTGTCCCACAGGTATCGCAAAATGTGCGAACGGCTCGGTTTGGGGCGGTGTGGGTTGGGGGAATTATGTTAAACGTAAAGCTGTCTTTTTCGAAAACAGCCCAAGTGACGAAGGGCGCGCCCACAGATCGTTTGCAATTATCGCAGTGGCAATTCACCACCCATTTTGGATCTATGGTTGTAGAAAAGCGGATCTTTCCACAAAAACATCCGCCATCCATAATCTAATCTTCTTTCTTTTGTCCCGGATTGCGAACCCAAGAACGACGATTCTCAAATGATTCAACCTTGAGATTTGCCCAATCCTCGATAATATTTTTGAGTTGTACCAATTGTTCAGGATGCTCCCCAAGATTGGCATCGATCAATTCATACAATTGTCCTTTCCGTTCCTGAACTTGCCCATAAGAAACAACATCCGCATAGGCATCTGCATCTTTTTGGGCTTTCTGAACTGCGAGGTCAGAATCGAGTTTGCTACCTTTCTTTTCTCTTTTTTCCATTAATCCGTAGATCACTACCCCAACTAATATAACAATGATTAAAATTTCCATATCACACCTCCTTTAAAATCCCATTCCTGCAGGATCAATTCCCAATACCCCAACCCAGTAAAGCACAATAATGACAGATAAAGCGAACAGTGCGATAGGCCAGCCCAAAGTTGCCATCCGTATAAAATCTTTTGATTCTAATTGTCCACTGGCATAGACGATGGAACTGGCAGGCGTCCCGATCACAAGCCAATAGGCCATAGATGTAGCAATGGCAAGGCCAACGCCCACGAGGATAGGATTGGTATTTGAAGCGACAGCCATGTCCAGGACAACCGGACCAATTACAGCGACTGTAGCACCAGCACTCATGAGGTTTGTAAGAACCGCACCAATGCAGCACATGAGGATCACGAGGCCAACACCGGAATCAAGTCCTAAAGGCGCCACCATATCCATAATTTGATCAGCAAACCAACTGGACGCGCCTGTAGCCTTAAAAACTATTCCCAGGCTGATACAACCGGCATAAAGGACAATGACGCCCCAACTAACTCTATCTTCATAATCTTTCCATGAGGTGAGTCCACTTAACATGTAAAGAACCGCACCGGAAATAGCGATTCCACCTAATCCAAGTGAGAATCCGAGTAAACCTGCAACTAAAGTTTTATCTGTGATCCAGAGGAATACCACCAATCCCATGATGGCTGCAACCAGTTTTTGTTTTCCGGTCATAGCGCCATGCTTTTCCAGATCTTTTTTCAGGAAATCAACTGCTTCACTTAAGTCATCCACTTCCGGTTTAAAGAGTAAAGGCAATAGAAATGCCATCACTACTGACATAATTATGGTATAAGCAACGCCCATGGTGACCCATTCCATGAATGAAATATCAATACCCATATTATTGAGAAAACCGATCATGAGTGCATTCCGTGCTCCGCCGGTGGGGCTCATGGGGCCGCCAATCATGCAGCCCACAGCAATGGTTATCATGAGCAGAGTTCCAAGCCGTGGTGCAGGGGTAGATTTATTTGTCAATGTATAAAGGGCCATAGCGATGGGCACATACATTGCAGCAACCGCATGCTCACCCACAAAGGCTGTTGGAATTGCGGTTCCAAGAAGAATCCCAATAACGATGTTTCGAGTTTTTGTTCCTGCGAGACTCACCACAAGCATACCAACACGCTTATCGAGACCGTATTTCACAAGGGTCGCCCCTAATGCCAAAGATCCCGCGATGAACCAAACTGCATCGTGGGCATAGGTCTTGGCGAGCATTCCCGGTTCTGTAATCCCAAAGAAGAGTTGCACCAAACCAATCAAGAGGGCAACTGCCGGCATGGGCACCGCTTCGGTGGCAAAGAAAACCACACACATGGCCAGCAGAGCCATGGTGAGTTGAATGTGAGTTGCTTTCTGAGAAACATCCATGGATGCATCACTCCCAAACAGTTCCTGAGCCTTTTGGGTCATGGATTCTGGTGTTGGCATAATGAAAGCAATTAGGATAAAAACTAAAAGACCAATTCCAAGCCATTTGAAATCGGTCGTTTTGGCGAAACCGCCGCTGTTATTATTATTTGAATCACTCATAGGTATATGGAATGTGGTGAATTTCAATATTAAAATCAACCCTTTGAATTAAAATTTGAGTTTCTTATTTAGATTCCCACCCTTTCCGACTAATTTTAAATAAGAAAATGAAGCCATTCCGCCACAACCTTTTAGTGTTTATCGCCTGCACAATTTCCCTGGGCCAGGATTCTTCCGGTCATTCATTTCAATATTCCACTCTGTTAGAGACGCCCGACTTATCTTTCTTTAAACAGGTTTATTCCGGCTTGGATATTTTGGAGCAAATGGACTTTAAGCCCATTGAAGGGAAGTCCGTCGCCTTGTTTACCAACCAGACGGCTGTGAACCGAAACGGCACTCATATTTTGGATCTATTGAAGGACGCACCTGAGGTAAAGGTGGTTGCCTTACTCGCACCGGAGCATGGCATCTGGGGCATAGATGACAGTCGAGCCAAGCTGGTTGGACGAGAACAAATTGATCCAGTTCACGGTGCGCCTATCATTGATATGTTCAATAAATACGTCCATCCACCTCATTGGATCATGGATAAGGTTGACTTGGTTATTGTTGATTTTCAGGATACAGGTTCCCGGTACTCCACCATGATTACCACCATGTCCAAATTATTTGAATCTGCTTCGGAGTGGCGGATCCCGGTGATGGTACTGGATCGTCCGAATCCCTTGCGAGGCGATATTGTGGATGGGCCCATACCTCGGACAGAATTTCAGTCTTATGAATCTTACCACCTTTTTCCCATCCGTCATGGACTCACATTGGGAGAAGTGTCCATCCTGATCAATGAAATGGGTTGGATCAAAGATCTGAAGCGGGTGGAACTCACGGTGGTACCCATGTCAAACTGGGATCGTGAAATGTGGTTTAATGAGACGAAAATTGCCTGGCGCCATCCAACACCGTTTCTTCGCAACGAAGAGAGTTTGCTCGCTTATGTGGGGATGGATCTTTTCCGGGGAACCAACATGAATATTGGTTTTGGAACGGAGACGCCTTA
>DQOT01000378.1 GCA_015658495.1 Fidelibacterota bacterium
ACCCTGGACATATTTCGGCTTATTCCTTAACGGTTGAAAAAGGGACGGAACTTTTTCAAATGGTAAATTCCAATGAGGTTACCATGCCCAGCAACAGTGAAAGTGCAGACTGGTTTACACTGACAAGATCTTTTTTATCAAACCATCAATACATCCCCTATGAAATATCTAATTTCTCCAAACCGGAAAAAGAATGTAGACATAATCTCCATTATTGGAATATTGATCCCTATATCGGATTCGGTCCTTCTGCCCACAGTTTTGATGGTAACCGCAGATGGAATAATACTCGTTCACTTGATCAATACATGAAAAAAATAGATGAGAAATTATCTCCGATTTCTAAATCTGAGAAACTAACCTTAATTCAAAAAGTAAATGAAAAGATCGGATTCGGTTTACGTTTAAATGCAGGAATTAATTTAGACAAATTTTCGAAAATCCATAAAAACCAATTCAATCAAAATGTGAAGCTACATCAAAATAAATGGAATGATTATATTAAAAGGGATAGAAAGAAAATTAAATTAAGGGAAAGAGGATTTCCCTTTGCGGATGCGATTGCTGTTGACCTGATGCTTCAATAAGTAAAGTGCTTAATGGTTTCCCCTTCCTCTCCGATCCGTGTCATTGCTTCAATTCCCAAATTGATATGAAGGTCAACATATTTTAAGGTAACCTCCCTATCGGATTTCTCCGTTTTCACTCCTTCAGGAATCATGGGAGTGTCCGAAACCAGCAAAAGGGATCCTCTGTTGATCCCATTAGCAAATCCGGTAATGAAAAGTGTCGCCGTTTCCATATCAATTCCTAAAACCCTAATTTTCCTTAAATAGGCTTTAAATTCATTGTCGTGTTCCCACACTCGGCGATTAGTGGTGTATACAACCCCGGTTCGATACTCAATTTTTTGTTCCACCAGGATTTGGGACATATATTTATGTAATTTAAACGAAGGCATGGCAGGAACTTCCTTGGGGAAATAATCATCACTAGTGCCTTCTCCCCGTATGGCTGCAACGGGTAATATGAAATGCCCAAGTTCGGTCGTCTTTTTCAATCCACCGCATTTTCCTAGAAAAAAGACGCATTTAGGTTTGACACATGATAACAAATCCATAATAGTTGCTGCATTGGAACTGCCTATGCCGAAATTGATAATGCTTAATCCTTGGGAGTTGGTTGATGAAGTCATGGGACCACCTAGTCCATTAATGGGGACATCAAATTTTCTGGCGAATTTTTCTACATAATTTTGGAAATTCGTCAATAGGATCCGTTGTCCGAAAGAATTGGGATCTGTTCCAGTGTATCTCCGGAGCCAATTTCGTGTAATTTTATCTTTTTCGATCATAATTCCAATGTAAGTGAAATGGGACAATGATCTGATCCCATTACTTCTTCATGGATTTCTGCATTTACCACTTTCTCAGAAAACCCGCTGTTAACGAAAAAATAATCAATCCTCCAGCCAATGTTTCGGCCCCGTACGCCGAAGCGATAAGTCCACCATGTATATCTTTCTGTTTCTGGATGAAAGATGCGGAATGTATCTACCCATCCATTTTCTACATAGATGTCCAGCTTTTCTCTTTCGATTGGCATAAATCCAGAGTTTTTGATGTTATCCTTCGGGCGAGCCAGATCAATAGGATGGTGTGCTGTATTCCAATCGCCGGTCACAACCACATGTATTCCGGATTCAACCTGTTCATTGATAATGGGAAGAAGTTCATCATAAAAATCTAGTTTATATTGAAGCCTTTCATCATTTTTTTGCCCA